>DATJYJ010000038.1:0-10785 GCA_035578025.1 Verrucomicrobiia bacterium | reverse complement strand
GGCGGTGTTCCGAGGGACTACGGACGCGCGGTCTCGCTGTTCCGGAAATCCTGCGAGGACGGCTGGCCGCGGGGGTGCGGCGGGCTCGGCGAATGCTACAAAGCCGGCCGCGGAGTGACTGCGGATCCCGTGCACGCCGCGGCGCTCTTCGAGCGCGCCTGCCGGGGCGGAATCGCGGCAAGCTGCTTTGCCGCCGGCGAGATTTATCGCAACGCCAGGAATGAAGCGCTCGCGACACGGCGGTTTCAGCAGGCATGCGATCTCAGCGTGCATGCCGCAATCGCAGGTAGCGCCTATTTCGCCGCCGGCGTACCCGATCCTTCCCCGGCGTCCCTGCCCTTCTGCGCCGCGCCCGCACAATAGGTCGCGCTCCGGGTGCTTTAATAATAGAAGCCAATGACCATCGACCTCACGGGACTGAAAGTCCTCGTACTCGCCGATATCGAAGCCGCCATACAGAAGGGCGCCACCGAAGTGGTAACCCTGGAAGACGCCGTCCTCACGCCCTCGGCAAGAGAAGCGCTGCAGGTCCGCGGTGTCGCAGTGCGCAGCGGGTCGGCCGCTGCGCCTTCTTCTAAGGACGGCGGCATGGCCGCGAGCGATCACCGGATCGCGGCCCTCTTCGATTCGCCGGAAGCTCGCGCCGTCAAGGAAGAGATTTGTGCCGTAGGCAAGAAGCTCTGGCTGCGCTCGTACGTGGATGGGAATGGCGGCAATATTTCTTGCCGGATCGGCCCGAACGAGGTCATCTGCACCCCGACACTTTGCAGTAAGTACGACCTGACCCCGGACAAGCTCTGCCTGGTGGACCTGGCCGGAAAGCAACTCGCCGGCGGCCGCCCGCGGACCAGCGAGATTCTCCTCCATCTGGAGATCTACAAGGAAGTGCCCGAGGCCAAGGCCGTGGTCCACTGCCATCCGCCGCACGCCACCGCCTACGCGATCAGCGGCAAGGTGCCGCCCACCTGCATCATTCCCGAGTACGAGGTTTTCATCGGCAAGGTGGCCCTTTCCCCCTACGAAACTCCCGGCACCAGCGAGTTCGCCCGCACCGTGCTCCCCTTCGTCAGAACGCACAACAGCGTGCTCCTGGCGAACCACGGCATCGTCTGCTGGGGCGACACCGTCACTCACGCCGAGTGGTACGCCGAAGTTCTCGATACCTACTGCTGGACTCTGCTGTGCGCCCAACAGATCGGCGGGCCGACCTTCATCGCCGACGCCAAGGCCGCCGACCTGCTCGCGATCAAGCAGAAGCTGGGCTTGCCCGACCCTCGCCATGAGGACAAGGAATGCCAGATCTGCGACGTGCCCGATACTCCCAACACGATCGCCATGGCCCCCCGTCCATGTCTCCCCGGCAAAGCCGATGTAAGCACCGCGGAGATGGAGCGCCTCGTGCAAGAGGTGACCGAGCAGGTCATGGCCGCGCTCGCCAAAACAAAATAGAAGTCAGGAGCTCGGCGCAGGTCGTGGCGCACGATCTGGACGTGATCTGGGCCGGAGCGCTCATCGTAACCGGCTGCCTGACGCTCCTGGTGTGAATGTACCTGCAGGCTGTGGGGCAGTGCTTCAGCCCGCGCGGGACTTTTTAGTCCCGCTGGCTCGCTTGCCACGTCACTAAATGCTCACCACCGGGCATGGCGATTCCCGCACGATCGCATAGGCATTGGTCGGCAGGTGGCCGTGCGCGCGCGGACTGCTGCCGCGGCCAATCACCAGCACATCGGCCTTCGTCTCCTCGGCCTCGGATCGCACCGCGACCGGAGTATCGCCCGCTTCGATCTTCACATCGGCCGTGATTCCCAGATCCTGCATCAGGTACTCGATCCGCTCGCGCGCCCCCTTCGCCAGTTGGATGGCCCAATCCGGGTCGAAGTAGAAACCGCCCATGCGCGTCGAGGAGGACGGGATGGCATGCAGCACCGTCATTTTGGCAGCAAAGTCGCGCGCGAACTGCCAGGCCCAACAGAGGACCTCGCGGCTGTGGAGGCCCAGATCCACCGCGCAGGCGATGTGCCGAAACCGGATCACTCCATAGTCCGGCGCCCGTTCCATGTGAGGGCCCGTGCACACCGGGCAAATCGCGTCGTGCAGCACCTTGGCGGTCACCGAGCCCAGCAGGAACCGCCGGAACGGCCCGTAGCCGTGGGTCGGCATGACAATCAGGTCGCAATGCTCGGTCTTGGCATACTCGGCGATGACCCGGGCCGGATCGCCTTCCAGCACAACCCGGCGCACACCCGCTCCATTCGGCACCGCGCAGGGTATCGCGGCCAGATCCGTGGTGCGCAGCGTGAACAGCTCGCGCGCCAGGTCCGAGGCGCTGGAATAGGCCATGGCCTCGAGGGAACTGAAACTCGCCATCGGCGGAATCACCACGTGCAGCAGAACGATTTCGCTACGGAAATGCGCGGACAGCGCCTCCGCATACTGCACCGCCCCCGCGCACCTGGGCGAGAATTCCACTGGAACGAGGATTCTGGACAGCTTGACCATAAAGCACCTCACACGCTCCGCACAGCGCAGGTGGCGACGGCAAAGATCACCGCGCCCGTGACACGAACACGGCGAAAATGAGGAACACTAGGGTCAGAACTCGAAACAGTGGCCGGCGGTAGGCAGCGCCAGTCATGGCATCGTACCTCCTGCGCCTGTGGGCGGAATGATCTCCGGCTCAATTATACGCCGGAAAATCGGATAGTGGAATCGCTTTTAGGCCGCGGAGATATCCTCAACTATTTCACCGAAATGGTTACGTCTTTCCGGCTGCTCCCGCTTCCGATGGTGAGCACGACCGGAACGTCGCCCGTAGGGGCGCTGCTGGGAATCCAAACGCTTACCTGGACCTCGCCCGTGTATATCAGAACCGCCGGCGCCACCAGCGTCGCCTCCACTCCGCCGATCGTGACCTTCACCGGAAGGACGACGCTCTTCAAACTGGACAGCACTTCGCCATCCTGTCCCGCCGGATTCACCTGGCCTTGGCCGGTGGCCCAGAAGGTGATCCAACCTCCGCGCGCGATGGGAGTCGACGCAGTGTTGAACGTCACACGGTCGTCGTGGAGGGCCCACGCCTGCCCGGTGCCGTTCTGGCGGGTGAAGATCCCCGGCGATGCATCCGTGACCGCGAGCGGGAAGGCGTCCGATGTTCTGCCGCTGTACTGCACTACGACGTCGGCCTTCCCGGCCACTCCGTAAGGTACCAGCACGTTCACCTGGTTGGCCCACGTGAAGGTCAGGAAGGCCTCGATTCCGTTAAAGGTCACGCGGGTGCCCCCCAGCCCCTTCTGGCTGCCCTGCGCCGCCTGGTAGCTTGCCGGGCCGAGACTCGTGCCGTAGATGGAGACAAACTCGCCTGGGGCCACCGGTCCCGATAGCCCGCTGGCGGCGTTGGTCACCCCGGTCACCTGGATGGCATCGAGTTGAAATAGCCAACCCGCGGGAATGGCTGACAGCCTGCGATTCAGGGGTTGGGAATGGACAGAACAAGCGGATGCGCCCAGCACAAGGGCCAGGAACCCGAGGCGCGCGGCGGCCCTGGGTACGCGGCGGACAAGAGGCATGTACGCCGATATAGTAGTCGCACCTCGCCTAAACAGACCTGAATATTAGTCCGGAGGAGTACTACCGCTACTGTTTCTGGCCCTGCCCCTGGGGAATGTCCGGAATCGCGCTGGGCGGCCGGGAAACGACACCCTTGGCAGCCTCGTCCATCGAGACGTTGTTGTTGTACAGGATCTGTCCCGTCGCGCGGTCCAGTTCCACACGCGCTTTGGCGTAAGCCGCCTGCGCCGCCACCGTGTTGCTCTGGGCGGTAACCAGGTCCCGCTCCGCCAGGATCACGTTGTACGTAGTCGAGGCGCCAAGTTGCAGCTTCTTCTGCTCGGCGTCCAGCGTCTGCTGCTGCAGAACCTCCGCCTTCAGCGCCGCGCCCAGCGAGGCGCGCGCATTCGATACGCCGATCAACGCGTTCTGCACGTCCACCCGCACCTGGTTTTCTAGGCGCTGCAGCGCCAGTTCCTGCTGCCGCAGCGTGAGCTGGTCCGTGGCAACCTGCGCCTGCGCGGCACGGTTGCGGATGGGAATGTTGAGGTTCAGGCCGATCGAGTAGTTCGGGAAATTCCTGGAGAATAATTGGGAAAGTACCGTGCCATAGCCCCCGATAAAAAAGGCCGTGTTCGAATGCGGCGACCCCGGCAGCGCGGGCAGAGGATTCGGTTCGCCCGCCAGCGCGCCGTTGCTGGCGCTCGCCACCAGGTCGAGGGCCGGCAGCAGCGCGTTCCTGGACCCTTTCACCGTCAGTTCCTGGTTATGGAGCTGAATCCGGCTCTGTGCCAGCTCCGGCCGCGAGGAGAGGGCCAGCGCGGTGAGATCCTGCAGAGGCCGGATCGGCTCCACGTCCGGCACCTGAATACGGTCGGTGGGAATGATGTGCGCCGAAGCAATCGCCGGGTCGGCCACGCCGGTGCGGCTCAGCGCAGTCTTCAAAATGGTCTCCTGCTGATCGACACGCAACTGTGCGGCCAGTACCGCCTGTTCGCCCGAAGCGATCTCGGCCTGTGCGCGTACTACCTCGATGGATGCCAGCGTGCCCACCTCCACCTGCTTCCGGTTGTTCTCCAGAAGCTGCTGCGAGGCGCCCAGGGCGTTCTTCGCTACCTGCACCGCGTCGCGAAAAGAAACCAGGTCCCAGTAAAGCTCCATCACCGCCGCCACCGTCGTCTCCACCTGGAGCTTGAGCGTCAGGTCGGAGACCTCGCGGTTGTTCTTGGCGATCCGGATCTGGCGGCCATTGATCGCGCTGCCGAATCCCTGAAGCAGGTGCTGCGAAAAGCTGATCGCCAGCGACGAAGTGGTGGACGGGTTGAAATCGCTCCGCGGACTGTTGCTGGTTACCGTGCTGTTGTTCAATCCCAAGCCGATCGTGGTTCCCGTAAGGAAGCCTTTGGCAATCCCGAAATTGGCCACGTTCTGCGTCTGGATCAGCGAGTTGCTGCCGGTCACGAACGCGCTCGATTGCGGTGTCGTAATGTGCCCCCAGCTCAGCCCGGTGGTGAAGTACGGGTCGAGGGTCGGAAGTGACGGACCGGATGTCTGCAGCACCGTGCCCCCCACAGCGGTAGCCGATGCCTGGCTGGTGGTCGCACCCACACTCTGCGTGGACCCCGGCGCCGCGCCCGTGCTCGAAACCGTGGCGCTCGAAGGTCCGGCGATGACGCTCGTGGAAACACCGCGCGCGAATCCGCCCGCCTCGGCAAGCTGGATCGCCGCGTCGGACAACAGCGGGGTGTACCGCTGCAGCGCGATATCCAGATTGTTCTCCAGCGCCAGGGCAATCGTGTCCTGCAGAGAAAGATAAAGGTTGCCGGCGCGCAACAGCGATTCGATCCGCGTCGAATTCTTCAGGTCGTTTGCCGGCTTTTCACCCGTGCGATATGGGGCGGATACCCGCGACAAGGGATTCTGGGCCGGGGCCGGCACTACCAGCATCGACACGCACAGGATTGCCAGACAAGATTTCAGATTCATGGGTCTATCTCCCCAAAAGCAACGGCACACGAAGGCGCTTCGCTGGACGATTGGTGTTAACTCCAATGGTATAGTAGCCGTTGGTGACGCCGCAAGCCGCAGCCGTGCTCGAACTTTTTCGCGAGACCGGCGCATACCTGCAAGGCCATTTCCGGCTGACCAGCGGCCTCCATAGCGCCGAGTACCTGCAATGCGCCCTGGTGCTGCGGCATCCCGCCGCCGCTGAGAAACTGGGACGCCTGCTGGCCGAAGAAATCCGCAATATTGCGCCATCGCCGCCCGGCCTGGTCGTGTCTCCCGCCTTGGGCGGACTCATCATCGGCCACGAAGTGGCGCGCGCGCTGGGCACCCCTTTCCTGTTCACCGAGCGCGATCCTGATACCCGCAAAATGGTCCTGCGCCGCGGATTTACCGTCAATCCGGGCGACACCGCGGTGGTCGTGGAAGACGTGATCACCACCGGAGGCAGCACGCAGGACGTGGTCGAAGTGCTGAAACAGTCCGGCGCAGCCGTGCTCGCCGCCGGCTCCATCATCGATCGCAGCGGAGGCCGCGCCGAAGTCGGCGTCCCCCGCGTGGCCTTGGCCACGTTGCAGGTCGCCGCCCACTATCCCGAGGATTGCCCTCTCTGCCGGCAGGGCATTCCGGCGGTGAAGCCTGGCTCGCGCCCTGCCTGATGCGCCGCATCCGCATTCATCTCGCCTACGACGGCGGCCCCTTTCACGGGTGGCAGGTACAGCCCGGATTGCCCACCATCCAGGGCACGCTCGAAGAAATCCTCTCTGGAATGGAAGGCCGGCCGGTCCACGTCGCCGGAAGCGGCCGCACCGACGCCGGCGTGCATGCCCTCGCTCAGGTCGCGGCGTTCTCTATCGAAAACCCCATTCCACTTCTCAACCTCAAGCGTGCCATCAACCGCCTGCTCCCGCCCGCGATCCGTATCCTGTCCACCGAAGAGGCTTATCCCGATTTTCATCCGCGCTTCGACGCCATCGCCAAGACGTATGAGTATAAAATCGTGCGCTGCGAAGTGTGCCACCCTTTTGACTGGCCCTATGTTCATCACCATCCCTACCCGCTCGATGAAGACCGCATGATCCGACTGGCATCGATCTTCACCGGCGAGCACGATTTCACGGCGTTCGCCGCCAGCGACGAGCGCGACGCCGAAGGCCAGTCCAAGGTGCGCACGATCTTCTCTTCCACGCTGGAGCGCACCCCCGGACGCCTCGTCTACCGCGTGCGCGGCTCCGGATTCCTCAAGCACATGGTGCGGAACATCGTCGGCACGCTGATCGAAGCCGGCCGCGGCAACGTTCCCGAGGTTTCCGTGCTCCCGACGAAGAGCGGCCCCACGGTGCCGGCCAAAGGACTCTTTCTGGTCAACGTGGAATACTCCTCGGAACCCACGCTACAATTAAAGTAATGAAGTTCTGTCTGTACCTGCTGGCCCTCGCCTTCACTCTGGCGGCGGCCGACAAGATCCAGTCCGAGACTCTGCGCGGCAAACTGATCATTCAGACGGGACAGCCCGCGGCCGTGGAAACCCCCGACCATCGGCGAATCGTCCTCGATGGCGACCAGCCCACCCGCAAGATCCTCCAGGATGAGCGCGTCAACGGCTTCGAGATGGAAGCGCGCGGCCACTTCACCGCCCCCGACCGTTTCACTATCGACCCCCAGCACACCCGCGCGCTCCTGGTCCGCGACCACGGCCATCTCAAAATGATCACCTACTGGTGCGATGTCTGCGGCATCCGCGCCTACACGCCCGGCCCTTGCGTTTGTTGCCAGAAAGAAACTACCCTGGACCTTCGCGACCCGGACGACATCCAATGAACGCTAACTACACCGCTGGCGAGAAGGCGGTCGATGGCATCGCCACCGTCCAGCTCGCCGACACCGCACGCCAGACCACCCTCTCGATTCTGCCCGGCGTGGGCAACACCGCCTACCAGTGGCTGGTGCGCGGACGCAATTTTCTCTACTTCCCCTACAACAGCCCCGCTGAATTCGCACAGCGCCCGCGCTTCTGCGCCGTGCCGTTCCTGGCGCCTTGGGCCAACCGCATCGACGGCGATGTCTACTGGGCCAACGGCAAGCGCTACCGCCTGAACCCGGACCTCGGCAATCTCCGCCGCGACGGCAACCAGAAGCCCATTCACGGCCTGCTCAGCACCAGCAATCTCTGGAAGGTAGTCGAAGCCAAAGCCGACGATACCTCCGCGTGGGCCACCAGCCGGCTCGAATTCTGGCGCCACGCCGACCTGGTCGCGCAGTTCCCGTTCCCGCACACCCTCACCATGACGTACCGCCTCCGCGACGGCGCGGTCGAAGTGGAAACCGCCATCGAGAATCACAGCGCCGCGCCCATGCCGGTGGGCATCGGATACCACCCCTATTTCCGCCTCTATGATGCCCCGCGCGACGAGTGGCACGTCCACCTCGCGGCGCGCGATCACTTTGTCCTGAACCAGGAGCTCATCCCCACCGGCCAGCGCAAGCCGATCGAGTTCGCCGATCCTTACTCGCTGAGCGCAGGCCCCCTGGACGACGTCTTCGGCAATCTGATCCGCGACCCCGATGGCCGCGCCCGCTTCCACGTCGAGGCCGGCCGGGACCGCATCACCGTGGCATACGGTCCCAAGTATACGATTGCGGTAGTCTATGCCCCGAAAGGCCAGGACTTCATCTGCTTCGAGCCGATGGCCGCGGTGACCAACGCCTTCAACCTCGCCCACGACGGCAAATACACTGAGCTCCAGTCGATCGACCCCGGCGCCACCTGGCGCGAGAGCTTCTGGATTTCAGTAGGGTAGGCCTCCTGGCCTGCCCGCGCCGCGCGTAGCGCGCCTACCTGAAGTTCTCCACCACCATCAAATTGGTCTGGCTCTGGTCGACCCGGGCATAAAGAACATACTTCCCGTCGGGCGAGACCGAGAACGTCGATCCGCCCCCGAAATCGAATCCCCGCTGGTTCTTCATCCGAAACGCCACCGAGCTCTTCTTCGTCGCGAAATCGTAGAACGACATCACCGTCGAGCGCGAACTCCGCTCCCACTCCACGTAGTACACGCCTTTCTTCGTAGGCTGAATGGTCGTCGTCCACATCAGGTCGTGATCGGGAACAATAGTCTCCTCGGGTTCCGCGCCGCCCTGCACCGGCACGCGGTAGAAACTGCGCCGCGAGCGGAAGAAGATCCACTTCCCGTCGGCGGACTCAATCGGCTGCCCGGCTCCCATGTCCTTGGTGATCGTCTCGGGATTGGCGCCCTGCATCGTAGCCTTCCAGAGCTGCCCGCGAGACTGGAAATAGATCCGCTTCCCGTCGTTCGAAATCGATGCGTTGCCCGCGTTCAGCAACACCCGCGCCGGCTTGCTCCCGATCTGTGCCGCCATGGTGAAGACTTCCTGTCCGTGATCGCTGGAGGCGTCGAAGATCAGCGTCTTGTTGTCCGGCCCCCATCGCAGCCGCCCGATCCGCGGACCATTCAGATGCGTGAGCTGCACCCGATCGTGGCCCTCGGCATCGCTCAGGTAGATCTCGTCGCTGCCGCTCTGATCCCCCACGTTGACAATCTTCGTCCCGTCGGGTGAATACACCGGCGACGTCTCCCGCCCCGTAGAGCGAATGATGGGACGCTCTTCGACGCTACCCTCGGTCAAGCCCAGCTTCGCGCGCCAGATCGCGGAGACGGTCGGGCTGTCGGTGTAAGCCAGCCGGTTGCGCCCCACCGCCGGAAAGTACGCCTGGTGCCCGGCGACGGTCAGCTCCCGCGGGCTGCCTCCGTACGCGGGCACGCGCCACAGGCTCCAGCCGCGCGCCCGGTCGGCGGAATAGATCAGGTCCTGTCCGTCGCGCGTCCAGGTGATCCCGCGGACGCCTTTGTCGTCGAACGTCAGCCGGCGCGGATTCTCTCCGCTGATGTCGCACAGGAAGACATCGCTGCCGTTCTGGGAATGGCGCACGAACGCGACCGTGCTGCCGGAAGGAGAAATCGCCGGGTTGTTATCGCCCTCGGTACCCTCCGCGGCTTTGGTGATGGGCTGAAGCTTCCCGCCCGAAGCCGCTACCACGGCGATCACGGACGGCTTGTCCTCCGTGAATTGCACCACCGCAAGCGACGCACCATCCGGCGCCCAAGCCACCGCTGGCGACGGCCGATCCGCATCGGGCGATGGGCCCGACTCCGCCACCAGCCTCTCGTCGCCGCCGTCGGCCGGCATCACGATGTATTTGGTTTGCCCCTCTTCCACCCGGAGAAATGCCAGAGTGGCGCCGTCCGGCGAAAATACCGGCGCCACGTCGTTCGCGTCGCCCTGCGTCAACTGTTTCGGCGCGCCCGACGGCAATTCGCGCACGAAAATGTGATAGCCCCCGATCTTCGCGCCCTCGCGAGCGCTGTAAGCCAGGCGCTTCCCGTCCGGCGAAAACGACGGGTAAGCTTCCGCCCGTTCGCCTGTCGAGATTTGCGCTCGCTTCTGCTGCACCTTCGGTCCGCTCGCCAGGCGGCCCATCAGCGTGACCACGGCGCCCACCGAGCACAAGGCTAGTGCGAGCATCACCGTAGGGCGGCGAAACAGCGAACCTTTGGGCATAGTTGTACCGATTATCGCAAGGGTATACGCAAACGCAGTGGGGCAGGTTCCCGGCTTGGCACTGCTGTGCCACAAAATGTGGGCAGGCTTCAGCCAGTTTCAGCCTGCGCGGAGCTTCAGCCCCGCTGGGACTACTGTAGCTCCGCCGAAATACTCGCCGGACCCATCGCCGCCGACATCTTCACCGGTTTCCGCGAATCCTTCGCGATCCACAGCGTCATCTGGTCCGCCGTACCCTCGGCGGAAGTGATTTCCACCCGATATGTATCGAACGTCCCAGCCGGCACCGTCACCTTCTCCACCGCCGCCACCTTCAACTGGTGAAGCGTCGGCTTCATGCGCTGGATGTCCAGGTTGCGGAACGTCGCCGTGTAGCCTTCCGCCAGCGGCAGGCAGGCGATCGCCAGGCGCCCGCCGCTGCCATCCGCGAAGAGCGGACCCCCGGCATCGGCTTCGATCGGCCGCTCCTGTCCGCCCATGTTGATCGAGCCGGTCACCTTCGCGCCCTTCATCTCCAGGTTGATCGCCGCCGGACCCTGTTTGATCTGCCGCCTCACCGAAGCCAGCGTCTGCTTGTCCAGGGTCTGGATGTCCACCGCATCGCCCGCCGGAGTGGACATCACGTGATGGATCACCCAGCCTTCGCTGCTGTCC
>DATJYJ010000037.1:0-29720 GCA_035578025.1 Verrucomicrobiia bacterium | reverse complement strand
GGTTTGCCGGGCGGCGCAGTTCAGCAATTCGTGAACCGTCCGCCACGGCGCGTCGTAGCCGATGGTCACCGTGGTATTGAGGATCAGGCCGCGCTTGCGGGCCATGGCGCTGTAGTTCAAGATCTGGTTTCCGAGCACGGCGCCGTTCGGAATTACCACCTCGACATTCTTGACGGTGCGCAGGCGCGTCACAAGCAGGTTCTTCTCGAGAACGTCGCCCGTGCTGTCGGCGATCTTCACATATTCGCCCACACGGAAGGGGCGCATGTAGGTCAGCACCAAGCCCGCCAGGATATTGGTTACAGCCGAGCTTGACCCCAGGGAGAGCAGCAGGCCGAGGAAGATGGATACGCCCTTAAAAGCCTCCGACTGTCCCCCGGGCAGGTAGGGAAAGACGGCAACCAGGGTAAACAGGAGGACGAATATCCGGGCCAACTGGTAGGTGGGCTTGGCCATTTCGGGGTGCAGACCCTTGACCGCCAGTTCGCCGCGCTCGACTGCCATCGCAAAAAACTTCAGCAACTTCAGCAGGTAGTGGGCGAGCACTACGCCGATGACGACGACGCCGCCGCTGGGCAGGTAGTTGACGATGGCGTTCCCCATAGCCAGAGCCGTAGACTCCAGGTAATCGAGCAGGGTGGTCGATATGTCGGCTGTCTGCGGAAACAAGCCGAAGGTGTAGGAGATGACAAAAGAAAACTGGAAGATCAGAAAGACACCGACTAGAACTCTCAGGGCCAGGACGAGCACCAGTTCGCTGCGCTGCCAGATAAGCAGGTGGAGGCCGCTCGCATGACGCGCCTCAGACTCGCGGCGGAGGCGCTGCTGGATGCGGTCGTTGGACCACCTGCTGCCCCTTCTCAGTACCCATACGAGGGCGCAGAACAGGGACCAGGCAATCGCCGTCTTGAGGGCGGCTATGGAGAAGTTTACCCACGTGTGACTGGCGCGGTATTCGGAGATCGCCTTCTGGACTGCCGCGGCGCACTGTCCGGCGTAATCCTGCTGAGCTATGCCCGCAGCCTTGGCGTCGTCGTCGAGCAGGTTCATCACCACGAGGTCTCCCGCGAGCACGGCTGTCATGTTCTCGGCGGGACGCCTTCGAGTGGTGATTTCGCCCGTATAGCCTTTTTCCGCCAAGGCTACAATGCGCCGGTGGATCTCGTCCGCCCGCTCCTTTGCAGTGAACGGAGGGGCGGGCTGGTAAACGCGCAGCACCTCTTTGCCGTCGACGATCACCGCCGCGCCTCGTTGCTGGCTCCAGGCGGCGCAACAGAGTGCGGCTCCCAATGCGAATCGTAAGACCATATTCGGAATACCAGACTATTGAGGAGTCTGATCCAGTTTTTCAAACGGAAGCTTAAGAACGAAGACCGGATCCTTGAAATCGTCGTCTACCTTCGGGATGAACCAGACGTTGGCATTGCGCTTATCCATCACCAGCAGTCCCTGCCGACCCTTGTACAGGAACATCGGCGAGACGATGACTACGTGATCGAACCTCGCGGACTGTGCCATCACCCCCGCCGGCTCGATGACCGGCCGCAGGGCAATCATCCCGAGAAACGCTGCAATCAGCAGCAGAATTGTCTTCAGTGTCCAATCGGGTTTTGCCATGGATGGTCCTCCCTACTAGCGGTTCCCGAAGAAAGATGACAGCCTTCCGAGGGCTGAATCATTTTTTGTCGCCGGCTTGAGTTCAAAAAAAGTGCATCAGGCAACAACTCGAGCGAATCAGGCTGGCGTGAAAACAGGTGTAGGCTACCCGGACTCGGGCAAGCACCGTCGATGGTTACAAGTCACGGCAATCCTCTGCGCGATTCTGCTGGTGCCGGGCGACGTGCCACTCACGGCGCAGACACAAACACAAACGCAGGCTCCAGCACAGAATCCGGAGCCCGCCGCCAAGCCGCGCACGCCGGATCAACTGGACAGCCTGGTGGCACCGATCGCCCTGTATCCCGACCCATTGATCGCGCAAGTGCTCGCGGCATCGACCTACCCGCTGGAAATTGTCCAGTGCCGGCGCTGGCTCGATCAGAACAAGACTCTGAAGGGCGAGGAACTAACCAAAGCTGCGGCCAAGCAGCCATGGGATCCGAGTGTTCAGGCCCTTGTAGCCTTTCCCGACGTGCTCAAGCGGCTGGATGAAGGAATCCAGTGGGTGACCGACCTGGGCAACGCGTTCCTGGATCAGCAGCAGGACGTCATGGATGCCGTGCAGCGGATGCGCAAGAAGGCCTATGACGGAGGCCAGCTCAAGACCTCCAAAGAGCAGAAAGTGGAAGTGAAAACGGTCGAGCAGAAGACCGTTGTCGTGGTGGAGCCATCGGACCCGCAGGTTATTTATGTACCGTCGTACAACCCGACGGTCGTTTACGGTGCGCCAGTGGTGGCGTACCCGCCGGTGGTCTATCCGCCGCCGCCCAGCACCGGCGCGGTGATTGCGACGGCGGCGGTATCCTTCGGCCTGGGCGTGGCGATGGGCGCGATGTGGGGCGGCTGCTGCGGGTATCACGGCTACGGCTGGGGCTGCAGTTGGGGCGGAACCGCGAATATCAATATCAACAACAACTTCAACACCCGCTACGGTTACAACAACGTTAACAACATTAACGGCGGAAACCGCACCAACATCAACGGCGGGAATCGAACCAACGTCGGAAGCGGAAACTCGAGCTGGCAGCACAACCCGGCGCACCGGCAGTCCGTGCCGTACTCCAACCGCAACACGGCCCAGAGGTTCGGCGGCTCGACGCGGGATGCCGGCGGCCGGACGCAGCGCTCCGATAACCGCGGCCAAAACCGCGGTGGCGTCGGTGACCGCGGTGGCGTCGGAGACCGTGGTGGCGTCGGAGACCGTGGAGGCGTCGGAGACCGTGGAGGCGCCAACCGGAGCGGAGCAGGCGGCGGCCAGGCGAGGGATTCCAACCGGGGCGGCCAAGCCGGCGGCGGCGACCGTGTGGGCAACCGGAGCGTGAGCGGAGGCGAGCGCAGCTCGCGAGATGCGTTCGGCGGCTCCGAATCCCGTTCGCGGTCCAGCGCGGCCAGCAACCGCGGCTTCTCCAGCCAGCGATCGAGCGGCGGCGGTGGAGGCGGCGGGGCCAGGAGCGGCGGCGGCGGACGCCGGCGCTAGAGGGGGAATCAAATCCATGATGCGACAGTCGATCGTGATTACATTGCTCGCGATGGCCGCCCTCTCCGGTGCGCCCGCGACGGGACCCAAGACGTTTGCCAGCGCGGAGGAAGCCAAGGATGCTCTGATCAAGGCCGTCTCTACAAGCCCGGAGGCGGTGATCGAGATCTTCGGTCCCGGTTCCGCGGATCTCCTTCGAAGCGGCGACCCGGTTGAGGATAAGAACCGTCTCGCTAAGTTTGTGAAGCTCGCGGCCGAGAAAAGCGTGCTGGAACCCGACGACGAGAACATTAATCACACCATCCTCGTGCTGGGCGAGCAGGAGTGGCTGTTTCCGATACCGCTGGTGGTCAAGAACGGCCGCTGGTACTTCGATATCCAGGAGGGAAAGGCCGAACTGCGGCGCCGCGTGATCGGCGGCAACGAGCTGGATGCGATCCAGGTTTGCCGCGGCTACGTGGAAGCCCAGGAGGACTACGCCGAAATGGATCCGGATGGGAGAGGCATCCCTCACTACGCCAGCCGGATTATGAGCACCCCGGGAAAGAAGGACGGGCTCTATTGGGAGGGCGACGATAGCCCCATCGCCGGACCGGTCGCGCGGGCGGCCGGGCAGGGCTATACCTTTACCGGGGGCACTCCCAAGCCGTATCACGGATACTTCTACAGGATACTGACTGCACAAGGCTCCGCGGCCCAGGGTGGGGCGCGCGACTACCTGGCGCACGACATCATGCTCGGCGGCTTCGCACTGGTTGCCTGGCCGGCCGAATATGGAGTTTCCGGCATCAAGACTTTCATCGTCAATCAGGACGGCATCGTGTACGAGAAGGACCTGGGTCCGCAAACCGGTGTTCTGGCGAAGGCCATGAAAGCCTTCAACCCGGATCCGTCGTGGCAGATACCCCTGGTGGACGATGACAACGACAACCAATGAATTCAAATTCCAATTCGCGTGAGAAGGAGAAGTAACACATGAGATCGATCAGAATGATTCTTCCTGTTGCGATACTCGCGGTTAGCGGGTTTGCGCAGGACGTCCGGTATAACTTCGCCCAGGGGACGGATTTTTCGAAGTACAAGACGTACAAGTGGGTGAAGATTGGAGACGCATCCAACCAGCTAAACGACATGATGGACAGCCAGGTGAAGGCCTCCATCGATGCCGTGCTCGCGGGAAAGGGCCTGACCAAGACGGAAAGCGACAACGCCGACCTCGATATCGGGTATCAGTTCGCGCTTACGCAGGAGAAGCAGTTCACCTCGATGAGCAGCGACTTTGGATACGGCGCCGGCTGGGGCGGCGGCTGGTACCGGGGCGGCGGCATGGGTATGTCGACCACGACTGGAACCACTTCGACGATTCAGATCGGCAACCTTGCGCTGGACATGTACGACATGGGGCAGAAAAAGCTTGTGTGGCGTGGAATGGCATCAAAAACGCTCGACGCCAAGGCCAAGCCCGACAAGCAGAAGAAGAACCTGGACAAGGCCATGGCCAAGCTGTTGAAGAACTATCCGCCCCCGGTGAAGAAGTAAGCCGGCATCCGGGCCGGGCGGACGACGATTAGCGATCGTCCGCCGCACGGAGCGGACATTCTCATGGCAAAATCCCGGGATTTGAATCAGTGGCGCGCCACCTGGCAGGAACACTGGAGTAAGGCCGGCTCGAGCTACGAGCTTGCTCCCGACCTCAAGAAGGCCGGCGCGGACTGGGAACGGGAGTTTCTGGGGCAGGCCAGGACTCCCTCCAAAGAGGTGGAGCGCCTCGAACGCATCTTCAAGGAATTCTCCAACGGATTCAAGAAGCTTTACCGCCTTGGTCCGGCGGTCACGGTCTTCGGCTCGGCGCGCTTTCCGGAAGGCAGTTCCTATTACCAAACGGGAGTGGAAGTCGGCCGCGAACTGGCGTTGGCCGGCTTCACCGTGATCACGGGAGGCGGCCCCGGGATGATGGAAGCCGCCAATCGAGGGGCCAAGGAAGCCGGCGGCGCCAGCATCGGCTGCAACATCATCCTGCCCCACGAGCAGAAGCACAACCCCTATCTTGACGAAGTGGTCAACTTCAATTACTTTTTCGCGCGCAAGGTCATGCTGGTGAAGTATTCGTGCGCGTTTGTCTGCCTGCCCGGCGGTTTCGGAACGCTCGACGAGATGTTCGAGGCCGCCACGCTGATCCAGTGTCGCAAGATCGGACCATTCCCGTTGATCCTCATCGGCACGAAGTTCTGGAAGAACCTCATTCAGCTCATGTACGACATGCTGCACGAAGGCGCCATCTCGGAAGAAGACACGGGCTTCGGCTTTGTGACGGACTCGCCCAGCGAAGCGGTGCAGATGATTCTGGCCAGCCAGCCCTCCGAGGTGATCGACCGGCTTGAATCCCGGAAGCCGGGCGCCCTGGAGACGGCATGAGCCAGCCGATCAAGCGGATCAGTATCAATACCGGCGGCGGCGATGCGCCGGGTTTGAACGCGGTGATTTATTCCGTGGTGAACGTGGCATCCCGCCTGGGCTGGCAGGTGCTCGGCATCCGCGAGGGATACGACGGCCTCATGTATCCCAACCTGTACCCCGATGGCGGTGTCCTGGAGCTCACTCCCGAGACGGTCAAGAACATTCCCCATCTCGGGGGCACGATGCTGGGCACAACGAATCGAGGCAATCCGTTCCGCGCCCTGGTGGACGGGCCCGATGGAACCCCGACCGAAGCCGATCTCTCGGATCGCGTGATGGAAGGCTTTCGCCGGCACGAGATCGACGCCCACGTCGCGGTCGGCGGGGACGGCAGCCTGACGATCGGCCTGCAGCTCCACCGCAAGGGCTTGCGCGTGGTTGGCGTTCCGAAGACGATCGATAACGATCTCGAGTCCACGAATGTGACTTTCGGTTTCGCTTCCGCCGTCTCTTTTGCGACCGAGTGCATCGACCGCCTGCACATGACCGCGCAAGCTCACCGGCGGGTCATCGTGGTGGAGGTGATGGGCAGGAATGTCGGATGGATCGCTCTGTACACCGGCATCGCGGGGCAGGCGGACGCGATTCTGATTCCGGAGATTCCGTACGACCTGAACAAAGTCGCGTGCCACCTTCGTAAGGCGACCGAAGGCGAGCGCAAGCATGCCATCGTTGTGGTTGCCGAGGGCGCCAAGCCGGCCGGAGGCGAGGTGACGGTCAAGAGCCGCGAACCCGGACGGGTGGAGCGCCTGGGCGGCATCGGAGATAGGGTCGCCAACGAGCTCGAGGAGCTTACCGGCAAGGAAGCGCGCGCGGTCGTCCTGGGACACCTGTTGCGGGGCGGGTCGCCGGTGGCGCAGGACCGGATACTCGGCATGGCTTTCGGCGCCGGCGCCATCCACGCCTTACAGCAAGGCATGGACGGTGTCATGGTGGCCCTGAACCCGCCGCGAATCGAATTCGTCCCACTGGCTGACGCAGTTGTCCGCCAACGGCCGGTTCCGCTCGACGGCGAGGCCGTCCTGGCCGCCAGAACGCTCAACATCTGTTTCGGCGATTGAGCCCATGCTCCTTCGCTCTTTGATGGTCGAAAACTTTCGCGCCATCCAGTCTGCGAGGATCTCTTTCGACCCGACCACGGTCCTCATCGGCGAGAACGACTGCGGGCGCTCGAGCATCGTGGAAGCGATCGCGCTGGCCCTGGGCTGGAATGCGCCGGAGGGCGGATTTCTGTTCCAGCCGTTTCACGTGCATCGCGGTAGCGATCCGGATCCTTCCCCGATTCGCATCGACCTCGAATTCGTCGAGAGCTTCAGCCGCGAGTGGGATGGCGAGGCTTTCCAGACCCTGCGGGAATGGCTGCCTGACGCGCTCGGGAAAAACAGGCGTCTCTATCTGGAGGTGACGGCCCGCCCATCCCAAGCCGAAACCGGATGGAGCTTGCGGTCCGGGGGAGGAACAGCCCGCGCCGGCAACCGCGACCTGCTGGCCTGGCTGCGACGGCGCATGCCGGTGTTCCGGACGACAGAAGGAATGCTCGCCGGCAATCTCGCTGGAACGGACCGTAAACCTCTGCCGGCCGGCGCCGTGCGCGATCTCGCGGATGAGGTGAGCCGGAGCTACCGCGACCTGATGGCCGGCACCGCGGCGGATGTGCAGTCGGCGGTTGAAGCCGGCGCCGAAGCGGCGCGGCAGCTCCTGATTGCCCGCGGAGATCTGCTGACCCGTCCCGGAACCGGCATGGGTACGGTGCTGGAAGAGATCACGGGCAAGAGAAAGGCACCGCGTCAGCGCGCCGCGGTGGAATTCCGGACCCAGGGAAGCGCGGCGCAGAAGATCGGAACTCTCCTGCTGGTCGGAGCCTTGCTCCGGTCGGGCCGCGGAGTGGTGGAGAACGGCGTGGATCCGCTGATCCTGATCGAAGATCCGGAGGCGCACCTGCATCCGATGACGCTGGCTTCCATCTGGGCGATCATGGATCGCGTGGCCGGACAGAAGATTATCGCGACGCATTCCGGCACGCTGCTGGCTTCGGCGCGGCTCTCTTCGGTGAGGAGACTGACCCGCCACGACGGCGTCGTGCGCGAATGGCGCGTGCCGGAGCGCAGTCTGACCGCCGACGAATTGCGCCGATATTCGTATCACTTGCGCAGCCGCAGGGCGGCCGCCAGTTTTGCCCGATGCTGGCTCCTGGTGGAGGGTGAGACCGAGTACTGGCTGATGAGCGAGCTGGCGCGGGTTTGCGGGTACGGGTTCGCCAGCGAGGGCGTGGCCTGCGTCGAGTTCGCGCAATGCGGATTGGGCGCGCTGATCAAGGTCGCCCGGCATCTCGGCATTCAATGGCACCTGCTGGCCGACGGGGACCGGGCCGGGCAGGATTATGCGCGGTCGGCCGGCCAGCATGCGGGAGAGGGCGGTCTCCGGGACCGCGTCACCCTGCTCCGGGAAGCAGATATCGAAGCCTGCTTCTGGCGTCACGGATACGCGGACGTCTTTCGCAAGGCTGCCTACCCGACCAGCGCTGAGCAGCACGCCAATGCGCCGGCCAAGGTCGTGATCCAACGTGCGATTCAGCGCCATTCGAAGCCCTTCCTGGCGGTTCTTCTGCTGGATGCCGTCATCGACCGCGGCCCCGGCGGGGTTCCACCGCCTTTGAGAAAAGCCATCGAAACGTGTGTGCGGCTGGCTCGACAGGGACGCAGCACCGGCGGTTGAGCCGAGGCCTATTGGAATCTTTGCAGCGACGAGGCGACGCCCATCATCTGTGCAGCGCAGGATTGTTGTGCCGGGCCAGGAGGGCTTGATTTTATGAGCAGATTCAACAGGCTATCGCTTGCCGTTGTGATCCTGATCGCGTTTGCACTCACGGGCTGCGAGGACCTGGTTCCCCGCGACACCCAGAGCCTGCTCGCGCCCAGGCTCCTCAGGTCGGAGATTTTCGGGTTTTTGGCGGGTCTCGGAACCACCTTTGCCGGGCTGCCGGACCTGATCGCCATGCTCAAGCGGCGGTCGAGCGCGGGCATGAATCCGCGAATGGCGGCCATCATGGGGGTTTTCCAGATTCTCTGGGTATACTACGGGCTGCTGATTGCGTCGCGGCCAGTGATCGCCTGGAACCTCATCGCTATCTGCGTCAACTTCCTGACCGTCGGCGCCTACCGCCGTTTCCGCCGGCTGGAGAAGGCGACCCACTCACCGCAGAGGCGCTGAGACGCAGAGAAAAACGCTATCAGGGAGCGGGGTCCGGGTCACGGGCCGGGACTGCCGGGACGGCCGGCGGCTGGAGATCGGCGGGAGCGGGCGGGCGGTGGAACCGGCTGAGATCGACGGGCAGGGGAGCATCGAGGAGGAGATCGAGCGCGGCCTCGGCGCTGCTCTGAATGCGGCGCAACTCCTTGATCGCTGCGAAGAAGGCGCGGTCGAGCGAGGCGATCTGGGCGAAGACCTTGTGGATCAGTTTGGCGGCAGGGGAGTTGCAGAGGAGGGCGACGTCGAGATCTTCGGGATCGGAGCCTTCGGCGAGGAGGGCGCGGTAGAGTTTGGCTTCGGTCCGCTGGAGGCGGCGTTTGAGCCAGGCGGAGCGAATGAGGGTCTCGACGTGGTAGTGTTCGAGGGCGGAGGCGGGGTGGAACTGGCGCCGGAAGTCCTCGGCAAGGGCTTCGTAATCGGCGGGATCTTCGCCGGGGATGACGATGGAGGCGGCGTCGAGGCCGTGTTTGAGGCCGTTGAAACGGGAGGCGGCCTTGCCCTCGGGGGTGCGGGGGCCGGTGGACTTCAGCGCGTTGGCGCGGTTGGCTGCGATTTGAGCAGGGGTAGACATGGGTAGAGTTCCTTTCCAAAAAAATTGCGGGCCAGGAGGCCCGCGTTACAAGGCCAAGCTAGCAGGCGGTCGGGAGCGTCCCAGCCAGAGAGATGTGCAAGTTGTTACGGGGGCAAGGAATAAATATTTCAAACTTCGGAACTAGCGCCGATCCAGGCGGCAAAATACTCTAAATCCCCGCTCTTGCGGCAATCATCGTTTGCGGCGTAAGGACTAGCTTCAGTCCGAGGAGTCGCATGCGTACGTCGATTGAGAGATGTGTTCCGCGATCCACACCAACGGTGAGGATCGCTGGGGTAGCCCTGACTGCAAGCATACTGCTGGCAGGGTGCGGAGGGAGCAAGAAGGAAGAGACCGCTGCCGCCGCCGCCCCGGTGGTGTCCGTCGTCGTGGCACCGGTGGTTCAGAAGACCGTGCCCCTTTTTAGCGAGCTCACGGCTCGCACCGACGCCAACGACTCGGTGGACATCCGCGCCCGCGTGAAGGCGTTCCTGCAAACGCAGAACTATGCGGAAGGCACGATGGTAAAGAAGGGCCAGACGCTCTTCACCCTGGACAGCCGCGAATACGATGCCCAGCTTTTGCAGGCCAAAGCGCAACTGGCCAAGGCTCAGTCGGACTTGTCGCAAGCCCAGGACAAGACTGTCGTCGAGACTGCGCAGGCCAACCTGGAGATCTCGAATGCCCGGTTGAACAAGGCCAACCTGGATGTCAACCGTTTGAAGCCGCTGGCAGCGCAACGCGCCGTTCCGCAGCAGGACTACGACAACGCGCTCGCCGAACAGCAGGGGGCCAAGGCCGACGTGAATGCCAAGACGGCGACCGTGAACACTGCCAAGGTGAACCAGAAGGCATCGATCGAGCAGGCGCAGGCCGCGGTTCAGGCGGCCACGGCCAGCATCCGGCAGGCCGAGCTGAACGTCGAATACTGCAACGTCACCACGCCGATCACGGGGATCGCAGGCACGCGGCAGGTGGCGCCGGGCAACCTGGTCGGCAACGGCGAAGCCACGGTACTGACGACGGTATCGAATGTGGAACCGATGCGGGTATACGTAGCGATCAGTGAAAGCGAATACCTGGTCTACCAGCGCATGAGGTCGCAGGGCAAGCTGAAGGTGGGGGCTGCCCAACTGGAATTGATTCTGGCGGACGGCTCCGTGTTTCCCGAAAAAGGACACCTGATCATCGCCGACCGGGCGGTGGACCTGAAAACAGGCACGTTGAGCCTGGTTGCCGAGTTCCCCAATCCGAACGCCATTCTGCGGCCGGGACAATTCGGCCGTATCCGGTTTGCCTCGAGCGTGGCGGAGAACGCGCTGCTGGTACCTCAGAAAGCAGTGACCGAGATCCAGAGCACCAAGGTCGTGTACGTCGTCGGCTCCGACAACAAGGTGGCGCTGCGCAGTGTCACACTGGGCGCGCGGGTCGGCCAGGACTACGTGGTGACCGACGGCGTCAAGGCGGGCGAGAGGATCGTCACCGAAGGCCTTCAGAAGACGCGGCCCGGCGCAACCGTGAATCCCACCGAACAGCCGGCCAGCGCCGAGCCTGCCGCCGCGAAAAAGGGTGAGTAGCCATGGCGAAATTTTTTATCCATCGTCCCGTCTTCGCGATCGTTCTCTCCATCATCATCATCCTCGCGGGCGGCATCAGCATTTTCACGCTGCCGATCGCGCAGTATCCGCCGATCTCGCCGCCCACGGTGGAGGTGGAAATCAATTATCCCGGCGCCAATGCCGAGACCGTGGAGCAGTCGGTCGCCACGAATGTGGAGGCCGAAGTCAACGGCGCCGAGAACATGATCTACATGTCGTCGAAGTCGTCGAGCGACGGACGGTATGTGCTGACCTGCACGTTCAAAGTGGGCACCAATCTCGACCTGGCGAACGTCGATGTCAACAACCGCGTGAACAAGGCCCAGGCCAAGCTGCCCAAGGAGGCGATCAACTACGGCATTTCGGTGAAGAAGAAATCGCCGGACATCCTGCTGGCAATTTCGGTCTACTCGCCGGACAAGACGTTCGACGAGACCTTCCTTTCCAACTTCACCTCGATCAACCTGGTGGATCCGATCGCGCGTACGTCCGGAGTCGGATCCACGATGATCGTCGGCCAACGCGACTACGCGATGCGCTTCTGGGTGCGGCCGGACAAGCTGGCCAAGCTGGGACTGACCGGCGGCGACCTGGCCAATGTGGTCAGCGAGCAGAACGTGGTGGTTCCGGCGGGCCAGGTGGGGCAGCCGCCCGCGAAGGCCGGGACACAGTTTCAGTACACGGTTAACGTCAAGGGGCGTCTCACGGACGAATCCGAGTTCGAGAACATGATCGTGCGCACGTTGTCCGACGGGTCGATCCTGCGCATGAAGGACGTCGCGCGAACCGAACTTTCCGCCAAGACCTACACCAGTTTCGGCCGGAAGGACGGCATTCCGGCAACCGTGCTGATCATCTATCAGCTTCCCGGCGCGAACGCGATTCAAACCGCGGACAACGTGCGAAAACTGCTCGAAGATAGCTCGAAGACCTTTCCTCCGGGGCTGAAGTACCGCATTTCGCTGGACACGACGACGTTCGTCCGGGTGGCTATCGACGAAGTGTTCCACGCGCTGCGGGACGCGATCATTCTGGTGCTGATCGTGGTGTTTATTTTTCTGGGCAATCTCCGGGCCACCTTCATCCCGATGCTGGCCGTGCCGGTGTCACTGATCGGCACCTTCGGGGCTTTTGCCGTGCTGGGCTTTTCGATCAACACGCTAACTATGTTGGCGGTCGTGCTCGCGGTAGGTATCGTGGTGGACGACGCCATCGTGGTGGTGGAGGCGGTGGAACACCACATCGAACATGGCCTGAGCCCGATGGAGGCCACCGAAAAGGCGATGGACGAAGTCAGCGGCCCGGTGGTGGCCATCGGCCTGGTGCTTTGCGCGGTATTCGTGCCGGTGTCCTTCATGGGCGGCATCGTCGGCCAGTTGTACCGGCAGTTCGCCCTCACGATTTCGATTTCGGTAATCCTGTCGGTGATCGTGGCACTGAGCCTCACGCCCGCGTTGTGCCGGATGATGCTCAAGCACCGGAAGGAGATGCGCGGCCCCGTAGGCGCGTTCCTGCGCGGCTTCAACAAGGTGTTTGACAAGACCACCGGCGGCTACCTGGGCGGAGTCGGGTTCTTTCTACGGCGGGTGGCAATCGGTCTGGCGTGTCTTGCCGGCCTGTGGTTCGGCGCCGGCAGCCTGCTGATGAAGCTGCCGACCGGCTTCGTTCCCTATGAGGACCAGGGGTATCTCTTCAGCGTCTTCAACCTGCCCGACGGCGCATCGATGGAGCGCACGGACGACTTGATGCGGCGCGCGGAGGCCGATCTCAAGACGATCCCCGGCGTCGAGGAGGTGCTCACGATGGGCGGCCTCAACCTGCTCACCAACGCCTATACCTCCAACAACTCGTCGATCATCATCATGCTGAAGCCATGGGAGGAGAGGCACAGCGAGGAGGAGAAGCTCAAGAACATCATGGCGAACATACGGAAGAAATTCTCCGCCTATCCGGAGGCGATTTCTCTGGTGTTCCCGCCGCCTCCGATCAACGGACTCGGCAATGCTTCGGGATTTGTCTTCGAGTTGCAGGACCGCGTCGGCCAGACGCCGCAGGACCTGGCGGCTGCCAAAGAAAAGGTCATGCAGGAAATGGCCAAGCGCAGCGAGCTCACCGGCATTTATTCCGCCTACAGCACCACCGTCCCGCAGATCAAACTGGATATCGACCGCGACAAGGCGCGCACGTTGAACATACCGATCAACAATGTCTTCCAGGGATTGCAAATTTACCTGGGCGGCTTGCAGGTCAACGATTTCAATCTCTTTGGCCGGACTTACAAGGTGATGATTCAGGCGGAACAGGATTTCCGCAAAACACCGGAGAGCATCAACGACATCTACATCCGCTCCAACGAGGGCTCGATGGTGCCGATGTCCACGGTCAGCCAGATCAATATGACGACGGGTCCGGACATCCTGCAACGGTACAACATGTTCCGGACCGCGGAAATCAATGGCGCGAACGGTCCCGGCATTTCGACGGGGCAGGCGCTCGAGGTGATGGAGGACCTGGCGGCGAAGGACCTGCCCCAGGGCTACGGCTTCGAATGGACCGGCATCGCGTTTCAGGAGAAACAGGCGGGCGGCACCCAGGGGCCGATCTTCGGAATGGCGATGATCTTCGTCTTCCTGGTGCTGGCGGCACAATATGAAAGCTGGGCGGTGCCGTTCTCGGTGCTGCTGGGACTGCCGGTTTGCGTATGCGGTGCCCTTCTCGGCGTGAGCCTGGTGGGCCTGGAGAACAACGTCTATGTGCAGATCGGCATCGTGGCCCTGATGGGACTGGCCGCCAAGAACGCGATTCTGATCGTCGAGTTTGCCAAGGAATACCACGAGCGGCAGGGCATGAGCCTGGTGGATGCGGCGAAGGGCGGCGCGAAGCTGCGCTTCCGGCCCATCATGATGACGGCGTTCGCCTTCATCCTCGGCGTGGTTCCCCTGGTGATGGCCAGCGGAGCAGGCGCCGCGGCGCGTGTCAGCATCGGAATCGCGGTGTTTGCCGGTATGCTGTTCGCGTCCACCGTGGGCTTGTTCTTTATTCCGCTGCTTTATGTAGTCATCCAGGGGCTTGCGTACCTGGTCTCGGGCAACCGGAAAGCCATTCACGGTACCGGCGGGGCGGAGCCCGCACTGGCAGGAGGACACGACTGATGCGCTCCACTACGCTTATCGTCTGCATGACGGCGGCTTTGGCCGGCTGCACGGTCGGCCCCAACTATAAGCGTCCCGACGTGCCTGCTCCGCCGCAGTTCCGCGCCGGAGAACAGCAGCCGACGCAGCTCTCGCTCGGCGATACCAAGTGGTTCGACCTGTTCCAGGACGATACCCTGCGCGGCCTGATCAAGGACGCGCTGGCTGCAAACTACGATATCCGCATCGCGGCGCAACGGGTCATCGAGGCCGAAGGTCAACTGACTGCCACGCGCTCCAGCCTGTTCCCCCAACTGAACGGACAGGGAACCGCGGGGCGGACGGGCGTCAAGTCGCCGATCACCTCGTATGGCGGGGGGTTCGGAGTCGCCTCCTGGGAGATCGATCTTTTCGGCAAAATTCGCCGTGCCAGCGAGGCGGCGCGCGCCGACCTTCTGGCCAGCCAGGAAAACCAGAAAGCCATCATGCAGGTGCTGGTGGCGCAGGTGGCCTCCGCGTACTTCGACCTTCGCGAATACGACGCCGAACTGATCATCGTGCGCGACTCGATCACCACCCGGCAGGAATCGGTCAAGCTGGTGGTGGCTCGGGAAGAAGGCGGCGTGGGGAGCATGCTCGACGTGGACCAGGCCAAGACGCTGGTTCAGTCGGCGCAAGCCAACCTGGCTCTGCTGGAGAGGGGCGAGGAGCAGACGGAGAATGTCATCAACTTTCTGTTGGGCAAGCAGCCCGGCCCGGTGGCGCGAGGCAAGAGTCTGACCGATCAGCCGCAGCCGCCGCAGGTCCCCGCCGGGTTGCCTTCCAGCCTGCTGGAACGCCGGCCCGACATCCGGGCCGCCGAGCAGCAGCTGGTCGCCGCGAATGCGCGCGTGGGTGTTGCCAAGGCCGCGTTCTATCCCAGTATCAATCTCACCGCGGCGGGCGGATATCAGACTTCCGATCTGCTGGGTATCGCCAACCGCAGCGGCTTCGCTTACTCGATGGGCGGCTTTGTGGACCTGCCGATCTTCGACGCAGGCCGGCGGACGGCGAACTACAAGATTGCCAAGGCGCAGCGTGAGGAGCTTCTGATCAACTACCAGAAGGCGATCAACGGAGCTTTCCAGGACGTTTCCAATTCGCTGATCGGCTATCAGAAGACCAGAGAGTACACCGCCAGCCAGGGCAACCTTGCCGAGACGCTTCGCGACCAGAGCCGCCTGGCCAATATCCGCTACGTCGGCGGTGTCAGCAGCTACCTGGAAGTGCTGGACACGGAGCGCCAGCGCCTCACGGCCGAGCAGCAGTTCGCCCAGGCACAGCGGGATGTGCTGACGTCGCTGGTGCAACTGTACAAATCGCTCGGCGGCGGCTGGCAGTAGCCAGGGCGGTATCCCATGGCGGCACCACGGCTGCGCGGGTCCGGGTATCTTCTCGCCAGCCTGGTCCTATTGCTGGTTACATTTCCCGCTCTGACGGACCTCGCGAGGCCGGTCCTTCTTACGTCGGTGGTTGCCGGCGTCTTCCTGGGCGGCGTGATCGTGGTCGAACCCGGCAAGTACCGTGTCAGAATCGCAATCGTTCTGGCTTCGCTGCAGATCGCTCTCACCATGGCGGGAGTCTGGCTCCGCGAGAGCTCATTCGTTTACAGGCTGAACGTCTTTTTTGGATTGGGCACCACGGCCATCCTGATCATCTATTGCATCTATTGCGTCCTTCGATACGTGCTGCAGGCGGCCAGAATCACACGCGATCAGATCTACGCAGGGATTTCCGTGTATCTCATGATCGGATTCGCATTCGGGTCTGCCTACTACCTCATCAACACACTGATGCCGGGAGGATTTGCGATCAACGCCGGCCCACTTGCGGCCGATCCCACTCCCGACCTGATGTATTTCAGCTTCGTCACGCTGGCGACCCTGGGTTACGGAGATATCACGCCTGTCGCCCGGACCCTGCGCGTTCTGGCGGAACTCGAGTCGCTGGCCGGGACGCTCTACATGGCGATTTTCATGGCGCGCCTGGTTTCGTTACATTCTTCGCACCACGAAGAAGCACACAGCGGGGAGTAGTGAGATGACCGCGGAAAAGTTCCGCGGCGGGGGGTGAGGCTGCCGACCGAGGCTGCGGGACTGAAGTCGCGCGCAGGCTGAAGCCTGCCCCACAGGCGGTCAGAGCGCTGCGCGAACGAACTCCAGCCGGTAGTTGGCCTCCGGGTTCTGCGCGCAGGGTCCCGACACGATGACCGCGGCCATGCCGGGTTGCTGGTAGTGGCGGCACCATTGTGCAGCGAACTCCGGCCAGTTCGCCGGCGTGCGCTGAGCGTTGAGGGGTGTCACTGCATAGGAAAAATTCAACCCGCGGCACACGGCCTGGTTGTCGCTGATGGCGACGATCCAGACGGACGGCTTGAAGCGGGAGATCATGCGCGCGGTAGTGCCGGAGAAGGTCGGCACGAATACCACGGCGCAGGGGACCGTCTCCAGGGCATTCTCCACCACCGACGCGATGGCTTCGGCCACCGTGGCGGGCGCCTTGCGCCGGGCGTTCTCCTGGATCTCCCGCAGGCGTCCGGCCGGACGGCGCGCCTCGGTGGCGGCGGCGATCCGCGCCAGCATGGCCACGGCCTCCTCGGGATATCGACCCATCGCGGACTCGCCCGAGAGCATCACGCAGTCCGTGCCGTCGAGGATGGCGTTGGCGACGTCGGTCGATTCCGCGCGCGTCGGCAACCGGCTCGACACCATCGATTCCAGCATTTGGGTCGCGGTGATGACGGGCTTCCCAGCCAGGTTGGCTTTGGCGATCAGGATCTTTTGCGCCATGGCGATCTCCTCGATGGGGACTTCCACCCCGAGATCGCCGCGGGCGACCATGATGCCGTCGGCGGCTGCCAGAATCTCGTCGTAGTGTTCGAGGGCCTCGGCGCGCTCGATCTTGGCGATCACGAAGGGCTGTTTGCCGGTGGCGCGCGCAGCCGCCCGCACGGCTTCGATATCGGCCGCCGATTCCACGAAAGACTGGCTCACCGCATCCACGCCGTGCTCGAGAGCGAACTCCAGGCAGGCGCGGTCGTGATCGGTGAAGGCGCCGATTCCGAGCTCGATGCCCGGCAGATTCAGGCCCTTCCGCGACCGCAATTCGCCGCCGACCGATACCTTGCAGTGGACGTCGCTGCCCTCGACGCGGTCCACCAACAACTGCACGAGGCCGTCGTTGAGGAACAGCCGATTCCCGCGCTTGACCACGCGGGGCAACGGCTCGAAGCTCATCGATACGCGGCGCGCATCGCCGGCGATTTCCTCGCTGGTGAGCGTAAATTCATCCCCGGCGCGAAGCGTGATCGGCTCGGGATCGATCCTGCCGAGCCTCATTTTCGGACCCGGGAGGTCCGCCATGATGCTGACGCTCTTACCGGTGTCGCGTGCGGCATCGTGAATCCGCGCGATCACCTCGGCGTGGTTTGTGAAGTCGCCGTGCGAGAAGTTGAGGCGTGCAACGTCGAGTCCGGCGAGGATCAGGCGCCGCAGCATCTCCGGAGAATCCGACGCCGGGCCGATGGTGGCTACGATTTTGGTTTTGTGTTTGGGAAGCGACATAGGCGAGGTCACGGTGCGGCGATTTCTTCCAGTCTCGCACCCGCCGCGTCGAAATCGAAGTTGTCCAGCGCATCGCGCAGTGCCTCCAGCTTCGTCTTCTCAACCGTCCCGGCCAAGGCACTCTCCAGGGCAGAAAGGGCTTCCACCGCGCCACCGTCGTTGGCTGCGATGAGTTCGCGGATCCTTTCCATCGCCGCGGCCGCCGCTTTGGCATCGAACGGACCGGTGGCCTCGACTGCGGCCACTGGCGCTGTCTCTGCGAGCCCGCGCCGGATGGCCTGAACCATCGGAGTCATCACGGCCTCGAATTTTTCCAGCAGTGCGGATACCTGCGCGTCTCCGTTGCGGATCGCGCGCTCCACGCTCTCCGCCGCCCCCTGGACCTGCCCGATCCCCAGATTTCCGGCCACGCCCTTGACCGTGTGCGCGAGGCGCCCGGCCAATTCCCGGTCTCCGCCCTGGAGCGCTGCCGCGATCTGTGCGGCTGCGTCCCCTTGCTTGTTCACGAACTGCTCCAGCAGACTCCGGTACAACTTTCGATTGCCTGCCACGCGCTTCAACCCGCCTGCCACGTCGATACCCGCAACGTCCGGCAGCACGACCTCCTCGGGCGCCGCTTTCGGCGGCGGCGCGGGAGCCCCTGCGTTGGCTTTCGGCTTGACCCACCGCTTCAGCGCCGCAAACAAAGCGTCCGGCTCGATCGGCTTGGTGACGTGGTCGTTCATGCCTGCTTCGAGGCAGCGCTGCCGTTCCTCCACGAGCGCGTGCGCGGTCATGGCGATGATCGGCAGGTCCTTGAATCGAGGATCCGCACGCAGGAGGCGGGTGGCCGTGAAGCCATCCATCTCGGGCATTTGCAGGTCCATCAGCACGACGTCGAAGGCCGGCGGATCCGGACCTTCCCGAAGCGTCTTCACCGCCTCGCCGCCGTGGTTGGCGACGGTGACTTTCGCGCCCGCGCTCTCCAGCAGCTCGGTGGCGACCTGTTGGTTCATCTCGTTGTCTTCCACCAGCAGGATGCGCACACCGCTGGCATCGTAGGCCTGGGCCTCCTCTCTGGAGACGTGCGTGCCGCCCGTATCCGCGTCCACCGTTCCAAACAGGTTGATCAGCGAGTCATAGAGGACGGAGGCGCCCACCGGCTTCAACAGGTACCCATCGATGCCCATGTGCTCCGCCTCCGCACGCACATCTTCGCGGCCGAAGGCTGTCACCATCACCACACGCGGGATATTCTTCAGGCGACTTCCCTGTTTGACTATGCGGGTCGCCTCCAGCCCGTCCATTCCCGGCATGTGCCAGTCCATCAGGACCAGCCCGTACGGATCCTTCGCGTCCGCCGCCGCCAGTAAGCGAATGGCTTCTTCGCCCGACGACGCCGACTCCGCCTGCAAGCCAAATCCCCGCAGTGCATCGCTCAGAATCTCGCGGGCCTGGGGGTTGTCGTCCACCACCAGCACGCGGATGCCGGCCAGGTCGGGGACGAAGCGTTTGCGCTCAGGAGCCGCGGCGCCGATGCCGAACCAGGCAGTGAACTGGAAGACGCTGCCCACGCCCGGCTGGCTCTCCACCCAGATCTCGCCGCCCATCATCTCCACGAGCCGCTTGCTGATGGAGAGTCCCAGGCCGGTGCCGCCGAACTTTCGAGTGGTCGATGTGTCGGCCTGGCTGAACGCCTGGAACAGGCGCGCGGTCTGCTCCGCGGTCATACCGATTCCCGTGTCGCGCACCGAAAACTTCAGCTTGACGCGCTCGGCAGCGGTCTCCTGCACGGCCGCCGAGACCACGACCTCGCCGCGTTCGGTGAACTTGACGGCGTTGTTCACCAGATTGATCAGAATCTGTCCGAGGCGGAGCGGGTCGCCGACCAGTTGCGGCGGAATGTCGGACTGCGCGGCGATCAGGAACTCCAGGTTTTTGTCCGTGGCTTTCTGGCCGACTACCGTGGAGAGGTTATCCAGCACGTCCTGGAACTGGAAATCAGCGTTTTCGATGTCCAGCTTGCCGGCCTCGATTTTGGAGAAGTCGAGAATGTCGTTGATGATGCCGAGCAGGGCGCCGGCGGCGATCCTGACTTTGGAAAGATAGTCGCGCTGTTTGGCGGTCAGGTCGGTTTTCAGGGCCAGGTGGGTCATGCCGATAATGGCGTTCATCGGTGTGCGGATCTCATGGCTCATGTTGGCGAGGAACATCGACTTGGCCGCGGTGGCCTCCTCGGCCCTGACTTTCGCAGCTTGCAGCTCTTCTTCGGTTTGCCAGCGCTGGATTCCGAGGCTGATTCGGGCCGCCGCCTGCCGCAGCGCATGGAAGTCCTCCGAGGATAGCGGCAGTTGCCCGAAGGTCACGATCACGCCGACGAGCCGGTCCTGCACGATCAACGGGTGGCCGCCGAAGGACACGAGGCCTTGTGCCCGTGCCCACTCGACGTCCACGCCGGGCTCGGCCTGGATTGCATTGGTTTCCAGGGGCTGGCGCGAGGCGGCGATCCGACCCACTTTCCGTTCACCAACCTTGACGCGCGACCGCGTCCCGTCCAGGCTGGTGTAGAGTCCGGCGCTGGCGCACAACACCAGCGTGTCCGTCTCCTGATCCAGCATCCAGATTCGCGAAAAGACCGTGCTTGTGCCTCGCAGCACGGCCTCCGCGCAGGACTGCATCATCTTCCCGAAATCCTGCGCCTCGACCAGGGCCGTTCCGATCTCGGAGTACATGGCGTCGTAGCGCGCCCGGCGGACTGCCGCTTCGTTCTGCACTTCGAGCTGGTGCGCCTGCTCCTGCGTCTGTACCAGGAGCTCCTGCGTGGCGAGATTGTGGGAGAGGACTTGGAGGCTCATCGCCGCCGCCGGCAGCAGTTCTTTCATCAGCTCTTCTTCGTCTTGCCGCAATTTGCGGAACGACGCGAATTCGAGCACGCCCAGGACGTCGTACCCCGTGATGACCGGCCAGGCGGTAATGATTGCGGGTGGGGCGCCGCCCATTCCGGAGGTGATCCGCAAATATCCGGCTGGCAGATTGGTGAGCACGACTGGATTGCGATCGCGCGCGCATTGGCCGGCCAGGCCTTCGCCGATCTCCAGGACATCGGCGGCGCCGGCGTCTGGCGGCAGGCCGTAGCTTCCGGCGCGACGCAGGTGCGGTGGGTCTCCCTCTACCATGTAGAAAGCCGCAACGCCTCCGCCCAAAGCCGGCACCAACCTCGAAAGCAGTCTCCCGGCGAACTCGTCGTGCGACGCCGCTCCCTGAAGCTCGCCGGTGAGCCTGGCGATGTTGGCTTTGACCCATCGCTGCTCGGCCATTGCCGCGGCGCCGGCTTTCAAGACGTCGATCGAGCGCGCCAGGCCACCCACCTCGTCGGTTGCCTTGGTGAACGGCACCTTCTGGATGTAGTCGCCGCCCGCGATCACCTCGACGGAAGTCTGCAGCGCCTGGATAGGAATCACGGTTCGCCGGAAGGTCACGACACCGAGCAGCGCGGAGAGTCCCATGACCAGGCCGACGGCAATCAGGGCGTTGCGCCGGGAGTCTCTGATGGTAGAGATCGTGTCTTTCTCGGCGTTCAATGCCAAGCGCTCGTTGTGCTGGAGCCACTGCTGGAAAACGGTGTTGGCGCGCAGACCCAGGTCCGCGAAGGCGCCCGCCAGCACTTCCCTGACGGCTTCCTCCCGCTTTCCCGCATTCGCGAGTGAGATGACTTTCTCGCTCTCGGCGGACCAGCGTCGCATCAGGTCCTGGTACTGGTTGAAAGCCCGGCGGTCTTCATCGTCGGAGATGAGGCTCTTGCCGTAGTGCGCGAGCAGGTCCCCCATTTCCGCCTGGCTGGCACGAAGCGCCGACTGGGCCTGGGCCATCTCCTTGTTGTCGCGAGCGAGAAGTTGGTTGCGAACGTTAAGCCGCGATTCCGAGAAGGAGCGCTGGATGGTTCCGAGCGCGGCCAGGCTCTCCACCTGCGTGTCCATGAATTGGCTCAGGGCCTGGATGCTGCCGAACTGCTCGATGCCCAAAGCCCCGATGCCAAGCAGAGTGATGAGCGGGGCCGCAAGCATCAATATCAGGCGTCGTTTGATAGTCATAATCTCGCCGCGGTCCGGTGGAATCCGGTATTGCGCCTCTAGCGGGGCCGGAAATGGATTGCGAGCAGAGTCACGTCGTCGTCCGCCTCCTGCCCTTCCTGCCGGCCGCTCCAGAGCCACAGGTGTTTCAACAGGCCATCCACAAACTCGGCGGCCGGCACATCGCCATGCTCGTCCAGGTAAATACGCAACCGGTCTTCCTCGAACTGGTCGCCGGACGCGTTGCGCATCTCCGAGACGCCGTCCGTGTAGAGCGCCAGCACGTCACCTTCGCGGAACGGGGCCTTGATTGCCGAGTACCTGGCGTCCGGAAAATAGCCAAGGAAGAGACCATTCTCGAGAATCGGACCAGTCTTCTTCGACCCGCCATCTCTCAGCATCAGCGGGGGGTGGCCGGCGCCCGCGTAGGTGATGGTCCGCTGCTCCGTGTCGAGCAGTGCGTAGGCCGCGGTCACATAGTGGCCCTGGAACTTGCCGCAGAGGATCTGGTTCAGGCCGGTCAGCATCTGTACCGGGTCACACGCATTGGCGGCCTGAGCCGCAAAGGCCACCTTGAGCATGGATGCGATGAGCGCCGCCGGCATGCCGTGACCGGAGACGTCCGCCACCAGGACACCGATCCGGTTTTCATCCACCACGATGAAATCGTAGAAATCGCCGGCCACGGAGGTCATCGGAATGTAGCGCGCAGCGATATCGAGTTGCGGGACTGCCGGAACTTCGCGCGGCAGGATCGACATCTGAATCTGCCGTGCCGTCTCCAGTTCCGTGCGGATGGCGAGCAGTTGCCGCTCCAGTTGTTCGCGGACATTTCGCAGCGCCAGGTGAGTTTGCACCCGCGCCTCCATGATCGCCGGCGAGAACGGTTTGTGGATATAGTCCACGGCTCCGGCCTTGAACCCCCTGGTTTCGTCGGTGATCTCGGTCTGCCCGGTAAGAAAGATGACCGGGATACTTTTGGTCTCCTGGTTGACCTTGAGGCGGGTGCATACCTCGTACCCGTCCATGCCCGGCATGACCACGTCCAGCAGGATCAGGTCAGGGCCCGGCGTTGCCTTCGCCAACTCCAGGGCCTTGCTGCCGTTGGTCGCAACCCGGACGCGGTACTTGTCGCGGAGAATCTCGTTCACGACGCGGATATTCTCCGGAGCGTCGTCCACCACCAGCACGGTTTGCTTGTCTTGTTCGGTCGTCACGGTAGTTACCCCTTCTTGGGAGGGTTCGCCGCGAAATACTGCCCCAACCCGGCAACCACTTCTTTCAAGCCGCGATCCAGGTCACGCTCGATCGACCCGACCACGCTGGTAATTTCCTTGCCTTCCGACGGCTCGGACTGGGAATAATAATGGGTCCACAAAACCTTTCCGGCCCTCCGGTTGTATAGCTCGAACTCCATGGTTACAAGTCCGCTGATCTTCATCTCCTTACCGACCTTGGGACCCTCGATTTCCGTGAAGTCGTAGAGCCGGCCGCGCACGACGAACTCCACATCGGGCGCTCCGCCGGTACCGACGACCGAGCGATATTGCCCGCTGTTGCGAAGCATCCGGATCAACTTCGCGGGCACCATTGCCACGGGCGCATCTTCCCAACGATGGTAGAGAAATACACCCATCGCATTGTTGGGCGTGCGGTACACGATCGGAGTCGCCTCCATCAGGGACGAACCCGTCATCCGGCCGACCATCAGATCGATGGGGAATGTGCCGGCCGCGGGCGCGGGAGCCGCCGGGACCTGCAACGAATAGTAATTGATCGGACGCGGAGCGCCGCACCCGACGAGGCCCAATACCAGCAGGGCTGGCAGAACGAGATAAGTGAATCGATGCATAGTTGCCTCCGCTAGTTAGTCGTGCCTGGTTTCCGGTCCTTCCCGGTTTCGCCACGGATCAAGAGAGAAGGATTTCGCTTGAGCGCGTCCGTCATTTGTTGCATGTTATCGGTCGTCTCGCGGATGTTGACCAGAATCTCATCCAGATTGTCGGTATTCCGGTCGAGCGTTTTCTTGAGGATCTCCGTCATCTCGTTTGCCGTGCCCAACACTTTGCGGAGATCGGCAAGGGTGGCCTTGATCTCCGGCTGATTCTCGGTCATGATCGAGTCCACCTTCGCCAGCGTGTCATTGGCCTGCTTGATTGTCCCTTTCAGGTCGTCGAGCATCGGCGAGATCTTGTCGCTGGCGGTTTGCACGTTTTTCAATATGGGGGAGAGCTTCTGCGTCGCGTCGTGGACGTTGTCGAGCGTTGCTTTCAGTTGCGGACGGTTCTCCGCCAGCATGCCGTTCACGTTGGTCAGCGACGCGGCAATATTCTTTCGGTTCGGTTCGCCCAGCAGATCGTTCACGTTGGCGAGGGTGGTTTTCATCTCCGTCAGGCGGTTGTTCAAGTTCTGCAAGACTTCCTGGGCGGTCGGGACGACCCCGGCGACCATATCGCCGATGTCGGTTACCGCCAAGAGCTCCTTGGATGGCACCGTGCTTCCGGGCGGCGCCAGGGCAGCACCCCTGGTCCCGGTGGTGATTTCGAGGTAACTCTCTCCCAGCGCGCCCAAAGCGCTGATCTTGGCCAGGCTGTCGGTCTTCACCGGCGTATCCGGTGAGACACTGAAGAGGATTTCGATTCGCGTGGAGTCCTGGGGGTCGACGCGGAGGTGTTCGAGCCTCCCGACCAGGAGTCCGCCATAGCGCACCGGAACTCCCGGCATCAACCCCGCCGCGTACTTGAAGTAGGCGCGGTGTTCGACCCCTTTGGTGGCGAAGGCGCCCGAAACGGACACCACCACCACGATCAGGAGCGCGACTGCTACCAGCACAAACAGCCCGACCCAAACCTGCTCTCGCTTGCTATTCATAAGGTCCTCTCAATCGCCCGCTCATTCCGGTCTCTCCCTGTCGCCGGTCAGCATCTGGAGGTAATCCAATTCTTCGGTTACTTCGGGCTCCGGCACCCGGTCGAGGAACTGGCGCACGCGGGGATGCGTGCTGGCGCGGATCTTTTCCCTGTCTCCCAGCGCCACGATGTTTCCGCGATCGACGATCAGGATCCGGTCGGCGATCAGCCAAGCGCTGGGCAGCTCGTGGGTCACCACCACGATGGTGATCGAATAGGCTTTTTTCAGGTCCAGAATCAGTTGATCCAGCCCGGCTGCGACAATCGGGTCCAGCCCGGCCGAAGGCTCGTCGAAGAACAGAATCTCGGGATCCATGGCCAGCGCCCGCGCGACCGCCGCGCGCTTGCGCATTCCGCCGCTGAGCTCCGCCGGCATGTAGTCCTGAAATTTGCTCAGACCGACCTGTCCGAGCTTGATCCGCACCATGATCTCGATGGTCGATTCCTCGAGACTGGTGTGCTCGCGGAGCGGCAGGGCCACGTTTTCGCCCACCGTCATGGAACCGAAGAGCGCGCCCTGCTGAAAGGACATGCCCATCTTCAGCCGGATTTTGTCCATCTCGCGCTCGCCGATGGTGGCCGTATTGACGCCGCCGATCCACACTTCGCCCGACGTCGGTCTTTGAAGACCAACCAGGGTGCGCAGCAGCGTGCTCTTGCCGCAACCCGATCCGCCCAGGATGACCAGCGTCTCGCCTTTGCGGATGTCGAAGCTGATCCCGTGCAGGATTTCGCGCTCGCCGTAACTCACGCGGAGGTCGACCACCGAAATCGCAGGCGTCTGATCGTCAGGTTCAGCCATAGATCATCCCGTAATGTAGAAGAGCGTGGTGAAAATCAAATCCACCGTGACCACCAGAAAGATGGAGGTCACCACCGCCGAAGTGGTCGAGCGCCCCACTGCTTCCGCTCCCGCTCCCGTTCCGAAGCCTTCATGGCACCCGACAGCAGTGATCACAATGCCGAACAGGACGGCCTTGATGAGACCTGTGTACAGGTCGTGCAGCACGATGGCATCCCGGGTTGCCTGGAAGTAGGTCTGGAGGGTGAAGCCCGCTGCCAGCGTGCCAAAGACGTATCCTCCGAAAACGCCCAGCAGGTCTGCCCAGATGGCCAGTGCCGGCACCATGACGAGCATGGCCAGGAACTTCGGCGCCACCAGGAAAGCTACCGGATCGAACGCCATGGTGCGGAGCGCGTCCACTTCCTCGGTGACCTTCTTGGTGCCGATCTCCGCCGCGAAGGCCGAGCCGGACCGCCCGATGACCACGATGGCGGTAATCAGCGGGCCGAGCTCCCGCGTGACCGCCACCACCACGGCCTCGGCGATCATCTGCATCATGCCGAACCTTTTCAGCTCGTGCCCCAACTGAAGCGCCATGATCAGGCCAAAGAGGAAGGAGATGAGGGAGAGGATCGGGATGGCTTCCACACCGACTGCCATGGCCTGCTGGATGGCCCTCTGCGGACGAAAACGCCGGCCTTTGAACGGCCCGACGAAGGTCACGTAAGCCGACTGTCCAACCAGTTGCGCCAGGCTTCCGAGGTAGGCCAAGCTTTCCAGGGTCTTTGAGCCGACGCGTGACGGAAGGCTTTCTGCAGCCGCGGTCTTCATCGAACAGGCTCTCCTTCTTCAGGCATGCAGAACCTCCTGTTCGGTTTCGCGGATCTCGAACACCGTGGTGAGCCGCGTGAGTTGCAGGACCTGCCGGACCGCCGAGGTCAGCCCGAACAGGACGAACCGCTTCTGCCCCTGGCGCGCCGCTTTCAGCACCTCCAGCAGCGAGGCGATCCCGGAACTGTCGATGTACTTCACCGCGACCAGGTTGACCGCCAGCCGGTCGGTTTCCTTGAGAGACTCCAGCAGGGTCTTGCGCAGGTCCGGGGAACTGCCCAGATCGATGTGCCCGGTCACGTCTACAATGGTGGTCCCTTCGTTATTCCGCGTCGCGGTATTCATGCATCGCTTCTTTCTTTTTCGGTACAGCCGACGGCGGGCAGATTCTTGATGAGGCGCAGCCGATTGCCTCCGGGCACCCGCTCATAGCAAACCTCGTCCATGATCATGCGGATCAGGTGCGTGCCCCGGCCGCCGAATGCGTGGTCGTCGAGCGGTTGGGAGCAGATTCGGGCCGGATCGGGAGGGTCTCCCTGGTCGAGCAGGGTGAACTCCAGCCGGTCCGCGGCACCCAGGCAAGTCACCTCGATCGCCCCCTCGCTATTCCCGTGGTACGCGTGCTTGATGATGTTCGCGACCGCCTCGTCCACGGCCAGGATCACTCCCTGGCACTCCGCTTCCGGCCAGCCATAGACCGAACCCAATTCTCCGACCGCTGCCCTTACCACCGCCAGAAAGCGGGCCTGGCTGGGCATCCGCAATTTCACTTGAACGTCCATGGTTCGGCAGAGTTTTGATGCCGGCTTTGCCGGGAAGAGTGCAGAAAATCTCAGAAGAAAAAGGGTGGGTGAAACGGACTACCGGCGGACGATTACTCTTGCGGGATCTTGCCGTGGGCTACCAGGTCATCCCAGATCCGCAAAAGCCGCATGTACTCGGCGCGGGCTTTCAATACCGCTTCGTCGGCCTGAGCGCGGGATTCCGCGGTCGGATTGCGTTCGAGCTTCTCCGCCTCCGCAAGCGCGAGGTCATATCGGAGCTTCGCCTCCTGGACGCGCTGCCGCCACAGAACCTCCAGTTCCTGTATGGTTGCCGGATTGTCCACTGACAATGATCATGATAGCGCACTTGCGGTTGATCATGTTCTGGCGGGTGCTTAACCGAATTGGGGAACGCGGCCGGTCTCGACGGGGGCAAACCGGGGTCAGACCGCTCTGTCCACGCGGCGATTCGCGATAGCTTGCTGAAAGAGAGTACATGCGCTTTGGGACAGAGCGGTCAGACCCCGGTTTGCGGCGCATGCTATCGTGTCTGGCAACGCGCGTGCTTGAGCGGCACGGGTCACTCCTCGGGTACGATGCCTCGGACCACGAGGTCTGCGTAGGTTGTCAATACGCGCACGTATTGTTCTCGCGCGGCGGCCTCCCGGAACAGAGCGAGGCGGCGGGCCAGGGCGACTTCGGCCGCAGGTTTTGCAGGATCGCCCTCTTTCAGCGCAGTTTCCGTCTGCGCCACGGCCTGCTCGTAAACCAATCTCGCTTCTTTGAGGCGGCCCTGCCAGAGAATTCGAGCCTCTTCGAACGACCGGCCTGGTGGCTGGGTGGTCATTTCAGAAATGAACTCACACTTTCCTGCGGCTGCGTGATGATGCGCGAACCCCGCCGGACTTCATTTTTTTAAGCGGTCTTTCCGGCACCGGCGAAAAAAATTCTAAAGCCGTTCGCCGTGCCTGAACATCACGCGGAAGACGAAGAAACGCATCGGGTTTGGACGGATCGACGATTGAGAGTCCCACGCACGCTGGAGCGCCTGTTGTTGGTTATCGGGGCGGTACTCTGCCTTTTCTATCTGGCGGCAATGGCTCATCGCGAGTTCGGGGCGCGCCTGGCCCTGCGTTCCTTCGAGCTGGCGAAACAAGCTGCCGGGGATCCTCCCGAGAGTGTCCATGCCGCCGGCTCGGCGGGCGATCCCGATTATTCACTCTGGTCGCCCAAACGGGTCGTGGCTTACAAAGATGCTCTGGTCCGGCAGTTCGCTGCACCCCTGGCCGTTCTGCGCATCAAGAAGTTCGGCCTGGAGGTGCCGGTTTTTGACGGTACCGATGACCTCATTCTGAACCGGGGCGTCGGCCGCATCGTGGGCACCGCCCGGCCTGGCCAGCCGGGAAATGTCGGAATCGCTGGCCATAGGGACGGATTCTTCCGCTGTTTGAAGGACATTGCCGTGGGCGACTCGCTGACTTTGGAGACCGGCGGCACCTTAGCTCGTTACATCGTCGACCGAATTACGATTGTGGCCCCCGATGACGTCAGCGTGCTCGGGCCTACCACAGCACCGTTCCTTACTCTCGTGACCTGTTACCCGTTCTATTTCGCGGGTGACGCACCGCGGCGTTACATCGTTCGCTGCTCCCGAGTGGAGCCGCTGCGCAACTTTAACGCTGCCGGCAACCAGCCGGCCAGCCTAACTGCTTCACATCAAAATCAGGAGAAAATGAAATGAATCGCAATACGATCGGACGAGCCCTGCTAACGGGTCTCGTTCTGTTGGCCTTGGCCTGCTGCTTTTCCGTGGTGGTCGTTGCTCAGGAACAGACGACCACGGTCGAAAGAGGCGAGGTCGTCTACGTCGCCGGCAATGACGTCGTCTTCAAGATGTCCACCGGCGAACTCCGCCATGTAACCGTCAAGCCCGGTGCCACGGCCGTCGTGGACGGCAAGACGATCACCATTGCCGACCTGAAGCCCGGGATGGTGCTGCAGAAGACCGTAACTACCACCAGCACACCGCGGACGGTCAGGCAGACCGCCAGGATCGAAGGCAAGGTGTGGATGATCAATCCTCCTACCACGATCATCCTCACCGGCCCCGACGGAAAGAACAAGCAATATCGAATTCCAGAGGGCACGAAATTCAACGTCGATGGCAAAGAAGCCACGGCCTTCGATCTCAAGAAGGGCATGAACGTGAGCGCAACCGTGGTTCGCGACATGCCTGAGGTCGTGATAAGCTCCAGCTCCTCGGTGACTGGCAAGGCGCCCAAGCCCGCGCCCAAGCCGGTGATCGCTCCGGCGCCGCAGCCGATGGTCGGAGTGCTGCTCATTGAAGAACCGGCTCCGCCGCCGGCTCCCAAGGCCGCGCCAGCGCCTGCTCCGGAACCGGCAGCGGCTCCAGAACCGGCTCCGGCCAAACTGCCCAAGACCGGCAGCGAGCTTCCGCTCATCGGCCTCGCCGGACTGGCCAGCAGCATGGCGGGTCTGGCTCTGCGGGCGATCCGCCGCTCGTAGCGGGCCGCATCGAAAACGGGCGGACGGCGATCCGCCCGGCAGGCTCGCGGCGGTGTACATCGGTCGCTCCTCGCCCGGTTTGCATCGCCGCGTCAACCGCTCCCCCTCGGCCG
>DATJYJ010000036.1:0-23502 GCA_035578025.1 Verrucomicrobiia bacterium | reverse complement strand
TGTGCATCGAGTGGCCTTCCCACTTGTCGCGGACGCAACCCAAGATGGCGGCGGCGATGCCGTCGTCGTCCACAGACCTCAGCATTGGTCTTAGGTCGGTCTCTTCCACCGCGAACAGGCAATACCGTAACTTCCCGTCGGCGGTCAGGCGCAGGCGGTTGCAATTGCCGCAAAATGGCTTCGTCACCGACGAAATGAATCCCACCGTGCCGATTCCGTCCGCGAACCGGAACTCGGCCGCCGGAGCGTCCGACGCAGGCACGGGCATGAGCGGCCCGATCGCCCGCTCCAGGATTCCCACCATGTCGCCGGCGGAGAGCACCTTATCCGTATTCCACAGTCCCTGAGAATCGAGCGGCATGAACTCGATGAATCGAACCTGCATGCTGGATTCGCGCCCGAAGCGCGCGAGGTCCACGAGATCCTGCTCCGATTGATTCTTGACTGCAACGGCGTTGATCTTTACCGGGCCGAAACCGAGTTCCTTCGCCACCCGCAAACCATTGATAACCCGATCGAATGCGTCGCGGCGGGTAATGCGGCGGTAGGCCTCGGGATCCATCGTGTCGAGGTGTACGTTGATGCGGCGGAGCCCTGCGTCGTAGAGTTCGCGCGCCCGATCGGCGAGCAGCACGCCATTCGTGGTGAGGGCGAGATCCTCCAGGCCATCTACGTGGAGAAGGCGTTCGATGAGCACGGGCAAGTCTTTCCAAACCAGCGGCTCGCCGCCGGTCAAACGGATCTTGCGCAGCCCGAGCCGCACCGCAACGCGCGCGATGCGCTCAAAATCGTCCACTGATAGCAGGGTTGCGCGCGGCGCGAATGCCGCTCCGGTCTCGGGCATGCAGTAGTAGCAGCGAATGTCGCAGCGGTCAGTGACGCTGATCCGCAGCTTGTTGTGTACCCGTCCGAATGTGTCCGTGAGTGGCGCGCAGGAGGTCATCTCAAATCCCAACCCAACGAGCCACCAGGCTGCGTGCCAGCATCGGATCGCCCGTGCCCTTGACGATCGCACGCCCATCTTCGAACAAGGTCAGTTCGTAGGGAGGCGCATCCAGCCGAAGCAGTTGATCGTTGACGCGCACCGTGCCCACCGAGCCGAGCCTGCCGGCAAGAGTTTTGAAATCTGGCCGGGATTCTAATGCCGGCCGAACCTGGACGGCATTCCGGCCGCAGAGCGTGGTCGCCTGCTGCCCTGGCGTACTTAAGAAGTCGAACTGTTTCAGACCGCAACAGGGGCACTTTGGATCGCGGGAGACGGGGATGCGATCAAGAGTCATTTCCCACAAGTCGCCGACCACCAGGTCCGACTCGGGCGGGGCATTCGCTGTCAGAAAGCGGAGCGCGATCGCGGTCTGAATGGACGCCGCGGCCAGGGCAGCCGGTCCGATGATGCCCGACGTGTCGCATGTCCGGACCGAACCCGGCGCCGGCAGATCGCGGTGGAGGCATCGAAGGCACGCCGTGGTTCCGGGGACGATCAGGCGCGCCATTACGGTCGCGGAAATGCAGCTCGCGTACACCCACGGAACGTTCCGCTTGGTGCAGGCGTCGTTCAGCAAGTATCGCGTTTCGAGATTGTCGAGGCCGTCCAACACGAGGTCGATATCATCGAGCAAGTCGAGGATATTGCCGGAGCCGATATCGGAGACCACCGGCTCGACCTTGGCTCCGGAATTGATCTCCGCAAGGTGTCTGGCAGCCGCAATGGCTTTCGGAGTGCCCTTGCGGGCGTCGTGTTCATCGAACAGAAACTGACGCTGCAGGTTCGAGAGTTCGATCAAGTCCCGATCTACGATGCGGAGAAATCCAACGCCGGCTCGACACAGCAGATTCGCCGTGTTGCTGCCCAATCCTCCACATCCGGCAACCAGGACACGAGCGGATTTTAACCGCTCCTGGCCTTCAGGTCCAATGAGTGCAAACAGTTCCTGGCGTGAGTAGCGGCCGTCGATTCTCATAAGCCTCTTCGCATTTCCCGCCTAGAGTAGTTGCTCCGTAAAGATCTGGTTCGCGGGAACCTGATGTGTCCCGGCCACAGCCCGCACGCCTTCCAGGAACTCCTGCGGTCCACAGACATAGACATCGGGGTGTTCGGGGCTTTGCTGCAAGAGCGCGGCGAATTCCTGCAGTACGCGAGCGAAACCGTTCGGTCCCGCCCGCGGATACCAGACCGTCGGAATCACCCGCAGCATGGGCAAAGCGGCCTTCACTTCCGCTATCTGACCGACGCCGAACTGCTCGTGCTGCTGGTCCGCGCCGAAGATAAGGGTGGTGGACTGGGTGTCCTGAAACTGGGCAAGGTGGCGCAGCATCGAGAGGACCGAGCCGAAACCGAAGCCACCGGCAATAAAACAACGCGGGCGCGGGCTGATCTCATCCAGTACGAACCGGCCTAACGGACCGCGAACCTGTAGTTTGTCGCCGACTCGGGCATATTTATCCAACCAGGTGGTGAATACGCCCCCCGGCTTTTTCCGGATGAGAAACTCGAACTGGCCATCCCAGTTGGGCAGATTCGCCAATGAATAGGCGCGGCGGAGCGGGAGGTCGCGGATTCCGACCTCCATATACTGGCCAGGCAGAAACTCTGCCGCAATACCGAGTTCGGGGTCGGGCGTGAGCGCCAGTTTGAGAGTGATATAGCCTGCGCCGACCCGTGTGAGTTCGACGATCGTGGATTCCCGCGGAACCAGCGGTTGAGTGCGGATATCCTCTTTCGGATAAGGAACGCGAATGACCAGATCGCCCTCCGGACGGCAGCGGCACAGAAGAACGCCGCCCGAGGGCGCATCCGTCAGTGCGCTTTGCGCGATCGGACCGTGGTTGTAGCGGCCCTTCGAGACGTGAGCATGACAGGCGCCGCATACGCCGTCGCGACAAATTGCCGGGAGGTACAAACCGGCCGCCTCTGCGGCTCCAAGCACGAACTGCCCCTCCGGGCAGGAGAATACGACCTGCGAGTTGTCGCGCGTCTCTAAAGTAACTTCCGGCATGTTGGCTCCTGTTTCGTCGGGACCATCTGTTTCAAGCGGCTTTGGAGCTGAGCGCGGCTTTGATGTCCGCCTCAGCCGTAGTGATCGGCGCGATGCCGAAGCGTTGGACCAGTATGTCCAGCAGCGCCGGGGTTAAAAAGGCCGGCAGCGTCGGGCCCAGGCGAATATTGCGGACGCCCAGCGCGAGGAGCGTCAGAAGCACTGCCACGGCCTTCTGTTCAAACCAGGAAATAATCAGCGATAGGGGCAGATCGTTCACGCCGCAGCCGAACGCGCCCGCCAGTGCTTGCGCGATGACCAGAGCGGAGTACGTGTCGTTGCACTGCCCGATGTCCAGCAGTCGGGGCAGGCCGGCGACTGTGCCGAAATCGTGGGTGTTGAAGCGATACTTGCCGCAGCCGAGCGTCAGAACCATGGTGTCGGACGGGACGCCCTCGGCGAACTCGGTGAAATAGTTGCGTCCCGGCGCCGCTCCGTCGCAGCCCCCAACCAGGAAGAAGTGCTTCAAGGCGCCGGATTTGACCGCGTCGATCACCTGCCCGGCCACGCCCAGCACTGCCTCGCGGCCGAACCCCACGGTGATGGTGTGCTCGGGCTCGGTTGTCCGGAAGCCAGGCAGGGCGCGGGCGGCCTGAATCACAGCTTTGAAGTCGCGGCCGGCGATGTGATGAACGCCCGGCCAGCCCGCCGGGCCGCAGGTGAAGATGCGGTTGCGGTATAGCGGCTGTGGCTCGAGCAGGCAATTGGACGTCATCAGGATGGCGCCGGGGAACCTGGAGAACTCGTCCTGCTGCTTTTGCCATGCACCGCCGTAATTCCCCACCAAGTGCTTGAAGGCGCGTAGCTTCGGGTAGCCGTGTGCCGGCAGCAGCTCGCCATGGGTATAGACGTTGATACCGGAGCCGTTGGTCGCTTCCAGTAAGGCGTGGAGGTCGCGCAGGTCATGGCCGGACACCAGGATGGCCTTGCCCGCTACCGGTGTAGTGCGCACGGCTGTCGGTGATGGCGCCCCGAACGTGCCGGTATTGGCAGCGTCCAGCGCTTCCATAGCCACGTAGTTCGCATGGCCGAGGGCCAGTGCTTCCTGCAGCATCTGCTCCAGGTCCACTGGATCGCTCGCCAGGAAGTCCAACGTGTGTGCCACGGCGTTGGCAATCTCGCTGCGGGTGTGGCCAAGGACCTCGGCGTGATGAGCGTACGCGGCGACACCCTTAAGACCGTACAAGAGTAGTGCCCGGAGGCCGATGACGTCTTCTCCGACGGCCTCGACGCCGGCGCGCACACCGATGGCAGAAGCCTGTTCCAGCAGTCGATGCAGATCCTTTGCGGGTTGGAACAAAGTCGGGCCGCTGAACGTGGCAGGCGCCTTTCCTGCGCCGCGGCAGGCTTCGGTATAGCGATCGCGCAGCCGGTCGCGCACCTGGGCGGCCTCGGCGATCAGGCCGACAAAGCGTGCCCGGTTAAAATTGACGTTGGTCAGAGTGCTGAATATGGCGCCCAGCACGAAGCTGTCCGCTTCGCCATCGGTCATCCCAAACTCCGCCAAACCGGCGCGATATTGGGCGATGCCTTTAAGCTGGTACACCAGAACGTCCTGCAGATCCGCAGTGGCCTCATCCTTGCCGCAGACGCCTTTCACGGTGCAGCTGGCGCCGGACTCGGTGCGCATCGTCTGCTCACATTGATAGCAAAACACCAGGATCTTCCTCCCATGGACGGCGTTATGAAATCACGCGCACTTGAGCAACCGATGCTCCACTCCAAATCTCGTGCGCGGTGTCCGCGCCGGAAAGTCCTGGCTGCGTTTGCGTGAATCCATGGCTTTTCGCCACGGTATTGTCCGGCAGCATATGGCGTCCGCCGTAGCGCTTGACGAACGGTCCGTCACGTGCCGAGCCGCCTCTATACAACCACCGGTACCGTTTCCCCTAAAATCGTACTTCTGAGTCTGAATCGGTGGAAATTGCCTCCGCTCCCCGCGATTGGTCCCCGGCGCGAGCGCTGGCATCGCGATTGCACCCGAAGAAGGTGATGGCCAAGGTATTAATGATTCATCCCGAAAAATGCACGGGCTGCCAGAACTGCATGCTTGCTTGCAGTCTCCACCATGAAGGGCAGTTCCGGATGGCGGCATCCCGCATCCATGTTTACACCTGGGAACGCGAAGGCGCCTCGGTGCCCATGATGTGCCAGCAATGCGATACGGCGGCCTGCATGAAGGTCTGCCCGACGCATGCCCTTCACCGGAACCCGGGTGAATCGCTGGTCGACTATGAAAAGTCCAAGTGCATTGGCTGCCACATGTGCACGATTGCTTGCCCGTTCGGCAACATCGTCTATGACGCCTACTCCCTCTCCGTGCTGAAGTGCGATCAGTGCGGGGGCGATCCAAGCTGCGCGAAGGCTTGTCCCACTCATGCGATCGAGTGGGTTGACGACAGTATCTCGACCCGGAGCCGCAAGAAGGCTTACGCGTCCAAGTTTGTCGAGGCATTTCAGGAGGCATGACCATGACCGGCTGGATGGGAACGATTCTTCGGATCAATTTATCGAATGGGGCGGTGACGAAGGAGCCTCTGAATGCCAAGGACGCCGCCTTGTTTCTAGGCGCGCGCGGGCTCGGCGTCAAGATTTTTACGGACGAGGTGGACGCCAAGGTGGAGCCGCTATCGCCTGAGAACAAACTGATTTTTGCCCCCGGACCGTTTACCGGCACTTCGGCGCCCTCTGCCGGGCGTTATCACGTGGTCGCCAAGAGCCCGTTAACGCACACCATCGGGGGTGCCAACTCCGGCGGTGTGTTCGGGGCGGCCCTGAAATACGCCGGCTACGATGCTGTCATCATCGAGGGCAAGGCGGAGAAGGCGGTCTACCTTTGGATAAAAGACGACCAGGTGGAAATCCGTGACGCGTCCCATCTTTGGGGAAAGTGGGTGCCGGACACGACCGATGCCGTGCGGGCCGAGACGGATGACGACGCATCGGTGGCCTGTATCGGGCCCGCGGGCGAGAAGTTAGCCCTGATGGCGTCCATCCAGAATGAGATGCATCGCTCGGCAGGGCGCGGCGGTCTGGGAGCGGTGATGGGTTCGAAGAAACTCAAAGCGATCGCCGTCAAAGGATCGAAGCCCGTTCGGGTTGCCGATGTCAAAGCGTTGGAGGCGGCCATCTGGTCGGCTCGCGCTAAGGTAGCTGCCAATCCCGTGGCTCAAGGGTTGCACAAGCATGGCACCGAGATCCTGGTCAACATTCTGAACGAAATCGGCTCTCTGCCGACTCGCAACTGGAACGATGCCCACTTTCCGACGGCCGACAAGGTGGGCGGCGAGTCGCTCACCAAGGAAGTTCTCGCGCGCAGGAAGGGCTGCTTCGCATGCGTCATCAGTTGCGGCCGGGTCAGCCAGATTAAGGATCCGGAGTTCGCGGGCATAGGAGAAGGTCCTGAGTACGAAGCTGGTTGGGCGTACGGGCCGGACTGCGGTGTGGACAACATCTTCGCGGTAACGAAAGCCAATCACCTTTGCAACGAACTGGGCTTGGATTCCATTTCCACACCGGCCACGATTGCCTGCGTGATCGATATGGCGACGTCCGGTGTGCTGCCGCGTGAAGACTGGGACGGGCTGGACATTCGCTGGAACAATCCCGAGCTGATTGTCGAGCTGACGAAACGGATCGGCTTACGGCAAGGGCTCGGCGACAAGGCGGCGCTCGGATCGTACCGGTTCGCCGAGATGTACGGCCATCCGGAATTTGCGATGACGGCCAAGAAGCAGGAGATGCCGGCCTATGACGCTCGCGGCATCCAGGGCATCGGCCTACAATATGCCACCTGCAATCGCGGCGGCTGCCATGTCAAAGGCTACACCATCGCGGTGGAAGTTCTCGGAAACGGGCTGAGGCTCGATCCCCGCGAGACCAAGGGAAAGCCGGCGATTGTGAAGGCGTTCCAGGATATGACGGCGGCGGTGGACGCGTCCGGCGGCTGTATCTTTGGAACATTCGGCATGGTGGCGGACGATTACGCCGCGATGCTGAGCGCCCTTACGGGAATCCACTACAGCCCGGAGGACTACGTCCGCGCCGGCGAACGGGTCTGGAATCTGGAGCGCGAGTTCAACCTGAACGCCGGTTTTACCGCCAAGGACGACACCTTGCCGGAACGCCTGTTCAAGCATCCGATTCAAACCGGGCCGTCAAAGGGCCTGGTCAGCCATGTGCCAGAGATGCTTCCCGAGTACTACAGCGTGCGCGGCTGGAACGAACAGGGCGTCCCGACGCCGGAAAAGCTGCACGAACTGGAATTGGCCTGATGCTGGAATCGCATGTCTGAGGGAGTCTAGATGACTGTCAAGTACTTCGGAGACATCCGTCCGCTTGCAGGCGGTCTTAAGCAAGAGGAATGGCGTCACCCGGAACCGGAGGTCGGTGTGCTGTTGGGGGCGCTGGGAAAGCGGCACAAGCCGCTGGAGAAGCGGCTCTGGGAAGGGAGTCAGCTCAGCAGCACCATCATCATTCTGGTGAACGGCAGGAGTATCGATTTCCTGAACGGCCTCCAGACGCCGCTGGCGCCAGATGACATAGTCGATGTCTTTCCCGTGGAGGCCGGCGGCTAGGCTTCGGCCCGGCAGAAGCGCATTTTTCCTTAACTCTGGAGGCATGGTTGAATCCCGCAATGTTAGTTCTGTCCCCGATGGCAATTCTTCTGATCGGAGTCGTGTTACAGGGGCTTCTGTCAGGGGTGTTGACGCCGCGTGGAAAAGGTTGGCTCGCTTTTGCCAGCGGGTTCGGCGCATTTCTCGGGGTGGTCGCCGTCTGGCCGGCGATTCTGGCCGGCAAAGTTCTCGACGTAAAGCTGAGCCATTGGGATGGGCCGGCTCAATTTGCCTTTCACGTCGACGGGTTGGCTTTTCTGTTCGCGCTGATGGGCGCGGGCATCGGCATGGCCGTCCTCTTCTATGCCGTCGCGTATATGGAGGAAGAAAAGGGCACGACCCGGTTCTATACCCTGGTCCTCATCTTTATCACCGGCCTCATCAACCTGGTTTATACAGCGGATCTGCTTATCCTCTATATGAGCTGGGAAGTGGTCGGATTGTGCTCCTTCCTTCTGGTTTCGTTCTGGTACACCAATCCCGATTCCGCCTACGGCGCGCGCAAGGTATTTACCATGACCCACCTGGCAGGATATGGACTGCTGGCCGCCGTGGTGCTCCTGTTTGGAAAGTCGGGATCGACGCTTTGGACCGATCCGCGCGTGCAGGGAGCGTTGACCACCGGAATCTTCGTCCTGATTCTGGTTGCGGCGATTGCGAAATCGGTGCAGTTCCCGCTCCACACCTGGATTCCCTTCGCCATGTTCGCGCCCACGCCGGTCAGCGCGCTGCTGCACGCTGCGTGTTACGTCAAGGCCGGGGTCTACCTGATGGCCCGAATGCACTCTTTCGGTCCGTGGCCGCAAGCCTGGGGCAATACGCTGGCGTGGGTGGGGACGGTGACGCTGCTAATCGGCGCTTTGTTCGGATTGGCCCAGCGGGATCTCAAGCGTCTGCTGGCGTATAGCACCGTCAGCCAGATCGGATACATGATGCTCGGCATCGGGTTAGGTACCCCGCTGGGGATCGCGGCCGGACTTCTGCACTGCCTCAATCACGGGCTGTTCAAGGGAAGCCTCTTCCTCTGCGCGGGTGCGGTGCAACATGCGACCGGGACACGCGACATGGATCTGCTCGGCGGTGCGGGCCGCCGGATGCCACGAACCATGGTCCTGTGGATGATCGGCGCCGGCGCCATCACCGGAATCCCCCTTCTGAATGGCTTTGTCAGCAAGTGGCTCCTCTTCAATGCCGCCTTGCAAGCCCATCAGCCGATCATGGCTCTGATTTCCTGGCTGGCGAGCATCTTTACCATCTTCTATTTCTTGAAGGCGACGACCGGCGTTTTCTTGGGCGACGAAGGGCCGGCGACAGAGCACGCACACGAGGTCCCCTGGACGATGAGCGCGGGCATCGGTGTATTGGCGGCCGGCTGCATCCTGCTGGGTATCGCGCCACAACTTGCCATCAAGTTCGTGATCAACCCCATGCTGGGCGCAGTCGGATGTGCGCCTTTGGCGGGTGTAAGCTGGCTGGGATTCACCGCGGGCCAGGGGCAATGGTATGCCACGGGCGGTCTGGTGCTAAGTCTTCTGGCATTGGGATTCGGCGCGGTGATTTTCTGGCTGCCATCGGGCGGGCGGACGGCCGGATCCTCCAGCGTATTTACCGGTGGCGAGCCGCTCAGCGCGCAAGGCCACTTGCGGGCCAGCGATTTCTCGGAGACCGTGAAAGCCGGCCTCGAGCCCGTGTACCGCGCCTTCGATGTCGACCGCCTGTGGCTCGGGATTTGGCATACGACGGGTCGAGTGGCATCGGCGCTGGCGGAGCCGTTGAGCAGCGTCGAAAGCCGGCCAGCGGATTACCTCGCGGCTGCGGGCGCACTGGCGGGGCTTCTGGCTTGGTTCCTGCTGCCCCACAACGCTCCGGTGAACGCGGCCGCAGACCCCCCACTCACCCCTTTGGCCACGGCGCTGTTCGTTTCGCTCGCGGGGCTGCTCCTGGCTTGCTGGGCGACCAAATCGCTGCGCCAGTGGACCCTGCCTCTTGCCGTCGCCGGCATCGCCGCGTCGGCGGGAGTGCTGGCATCGAGCACGATCGTGCGTTCCATCCTGCTCGAAAGCGGGTCGGTCATCGCGCTGCTGATCCTGTGGTGCACAGGCAAGCGACCGGCATGGCGCGCGTACCTGGCGGCCGTAGTCGTGTCCGCCATTGGAATGGTCGGCGGCGCCATCGCAGCCGAGCACGGCAACGTGCAACTGGCGCGGGCGCTGCTGCTGCCTGGTGTCGCGACCAAGCTCGGGTTGTTCCCGTTCTGGTTCTGGCTGCCTCTGGTGGCCGAATCGGCGCCCGCCGTGGTCGCGGGACTCGTCATTGCGATCATTGATGTCGCCGCCTTCGCGGAGGTGCTGACGCTGCGCACGGTGGCTCCGGAAGTATTCAGTCCCGCTGCGCCCTGGTTGGTGCTGGCCGCGATATCGGCCGTCGGCGGCGCACTCTTTGCCTTGGCGCAGCGGAATCTCAAGCGCCTGCTAGCTTTCTCGACTATTACGGACATGGGTCTCATGATGGTTGCGCTGATCCTGGCCGGAAAATGGGGAATCGAAGGCGCGATGCTGGGCGCAGCCGCGCACGCCATTGCGAAGGCGCTGCTGTTCGCCAGCGTCTCGGGTCCGGAGGCCGAAGGCGCAACCATGGAGAATCCCCGCGGCCTCGCCTCACAACACCCGCTGTCGTCCTTCGGATTCGTGATCGGTGCACTGGCCGTGCTTGGCGTTCCGCCCACACTCGGCTATTCCGGCCATTGGCGCATCTTCTCGGCTGTGGCATCGAATACTCCGCTATTCGTGATTCTCGCGGGCAGCGCGATGCTCAGCGTCGCTGTGTACGGCCGCGCCATCGCGCTCTACTGGTTCGGATCCACCACCGAGGCCGCACCCGAGCAGCGGTATAGCAGGGTCGCGCTGGGCGCCGCGATCGTACTTCTCGTCCTGGCCGCCCTGATCGCGGGCGTCTGGCCGAAGGTCTTGGGAGGAATGGCGTGAAGGAATACGGCTTCTTTTACAGGCTCGTGGAGCGCGCCCGGGAACACTCCGCGTTCCTGTTTCACTTCAACGCCGGAGCCTGCAACGGCTGCGATATCGAGCTGGTCTCGTGCCTCACACCACGTTACGACGTGGAACAGTACGGCATCCGGCTCGAAGCGAGTCCACGCCACGCGGATATCTTCGTGGTCTCGGGGCCGATCACTCGCGCCACGCGCCGCCCCTTGGAACTTGTCTACAACCAGTTGCCCGACCCCAAGGTCGTGGTTGCGATCGGGAACTGCCCGGCTACGGGGAATGTCTTCTGCGGTAGCCCGATGATCGAAGGACCGCTCGATCACATTATTCCCGTTGACATCTACGTCCCCGGATGTCCCCCGCGGCCGTTCGCCATCATCGAAGGCATCGCGGCCGCGATTCACAAACTGGCAGGCCGGACTTTGGCGGGCCCAGGAGGAAACGCATGAACCCGGCACACGCGATCGCGGCGCTTCTCGTTTTCCCCGGCCTTTTATATGCGCTTCCGATGGGTCTGCTGATGGTGGGCTCCGAACGCAAGCTGCGCGCGCGTTTTCAGGGACGAATTGGCCCGCCACTGACACAGCCTTTCTACGACCTAGTCAAACTGGCCGCGAAGTGGCCCTTGCCGCGCACCCGGGGCGAGCGCGATATCATGGCGCTGTTTCCGCTGCTGTCGATTGGTGCGATGATCGGCGCACTAGCCCTGCTCCCAGTCTTCCATGACAACTCGGGTTTTGCAGGCGATCTCATGCTGCTGGTCGGCCTGCTCGAGATACCCCCGATCTGCCTGGTCCTGGCCGGGTACGCATCGCGGTCCATCTATGGCGAGATCGGCGCGAACCGCGAGGCCGCCATCGACATTTTGTGCAACGTGCCTTTTTTTGCGGCCCTGGTTGCGATGGCCGTCGCGGCCGGCAGCCTGCAGACCACGAATATCGCTTTCGCCACACCCTGGCAGGTGCGCGTGCCGGCTCTGCTGGCGGTCCTCAGCTGTCTCCCCGTCAAGCTGCGGTTGAATCCATTTTCCATCGCCAACGCGGAGCAGGAATTGCTCGCAGGCCCGTTGACTGAATCGGAGGGGCGCCTGCTGGCGCTCTGGGAATTGGCCCATGTTTTGGAGTGGGTGGCTCTGATCGGCTTTGCGGTCACCATCGCTATTCCTGGCCGGCCCGGCGGGCGGATGCTCGATGTCCTTCTCTTCGCGGGCGCCTCGCTTGTAGTCGTGGTACTGCTTACGCTATTCGCCTCTGGCACGGCGCGCCTGAAACTACGCCAGGCGACGCGGTTGCTCTGGCGCTGCTCGACGGTCCTGGCGGCGATCGCCTTGGCCGCGGCTTTGCTCGCCCGAGGAAACTGACATGTTCGATATTCTGCAGATCATCCGGAAGAATGTCGCCGAAGGGCCAGTCACCATCGGCCTTTCGCACCGGACTCCGCCACCGACCGGCTTCCGCGGGCTCGTGCTGCTCGATTCTTCACGCTGCATCGGCTGCGGAATGTGCGCCTATGTCTGTGTCAGCGAATCGGTGACCGGGACCGGCGATGAGACAAGATACCACTGGCGCTACGAGCCGGGGCGGTGCACGTTTTGCGCGCGCTGCGTCGACCGTTGTCCCGCCGACGCCCTGAGCATGTCCGCCGACTCGCCGCCGGTGTATTCCCACCCGCGGGAGCTCGACACGAAACACGATGTGCCGTTTCCGGCCTGCAAGGGATGCGGCAAGCCCAAGCGGCCTGCGCCCGAAACTCTGCTGCGGTGGGCGGCTCCATCCATGGATGAGGAGACCCGCGACCTTTACCAGCTCTGTGAAGCGTGCAGGCGTCTGCATTATCAGAACTCAATGAAGCCCGTGATGGGCGAGGAGCGGAAATGACCGGATTGAACTGGCAGGAGCGGCTCGGGCAAACATGCGTGCGGGCCACCCTGGGCGAGATCCGCTCGATCGCGGGGAAAATGCTCGATTGCGGCGCCCGTTTCGTGGCGCTGGTGGTGAACCAGACCAAAGACGGCGACCTGCGGCTCGATTGGCATTGGGAGCTGAACGGGAAGCTATATTCGGTGGAAAGTACTGCCTCGCTGACAACGCCCTTACCCAGCATCGTGGACATCTATTGTGGCGCCGACTGGGCCGAACGCGAAGCGCATGAGTATTACGCTGTGACTTTCGAAGGGCGCGCCTCCACACTACCGTTGATGCTTCCCGAAGGAGATCCGCCGGGCATCCTGCTGCGCCATCCAGGAGGCCGGGCATGAGCTATCGCGTTCCCATTGGACCGTACCACATCGCGCTCGATGAGCCCTACAAGATCGAAGTCGATTGCGAAGGAGAATCCGTAGTCGGCGCCCACGTAAAGGTGGGCTTCAACTTCCGGGGCATCGAATGGCTGGCGCAGCGCAAGAACATGACCCGGTGCATCGCGTTGCTCGAGCGCGTCTGCGGCATCTGTTCCAACGTGCACTCCATGAGCTACTGCATGGCCATGGAACGCATCGCTGGTGTTGAGATCCCCAAGCGCGCCCAATATATCCGCATGGTAGTCTCTGAACTCGAACGCCTGCACTCCCACCTGCTTTGGGCGGGAGTGGCCGCGGAAATCATCGGCTTCCAGACCGCCTTCATGCAAGTTTTCCGCTTCCGCGAACAGGTAATGGATGTGCTGGAGGCGATCTCCGGCAATCGCGTCAACTACTCCATGAACTGCGTTGGCGGCGTGAACCGTGACATCAGCGACCCAGGAGCGGTGGCCGCCGTCGCGCGCGATATCCGCGAGATCGTCAATCGCGCGGTGATTCCACTGTTCACACATGACCGCACGATCTCCGCCCGTTGCCGCGGTGTCGGCGTCCTGACGCAACAGGAGGCTATCCGGTACGGCGCGGTAGGCCCGGTGGCTCGAGCTTCGGGCGTCGATACCGACCTGCGACGCGACACTGCCTACCTCGCGTACGATGAGGTGAAATTCGCGGTACCCGTCCAAACCGAAGGCGACGTTCTCGCACGCGTAGTTGTGCGCGCGCTGGAGATCGTGGAAAGCTGTAACATCATTGAGCAAGCTCTCGCCCAGATGCCCCCGGGAGACCTTCATCTCGGTGATATTTACAGCGTGCCGGCCGGTGAAGCCGTGATGCGTGTCGAGGCGCCCAGGGGTGAAGTCTTCTACTACGTCGAAACGGACGGCAGCGACGTTCCGAGCCGAATCAAGGTCCGAACGCCGACCTTCGCCAACATCCCCACCGTCGTGGCAATGGTAAAGGGTAATGAACTGGCGGATGTGCCGTTGATCCAGGCTGCTCTCGACCCGTGTTATTCGTGTACGGACCGCTAGGTTAGAGCCCTTCGGAGCGAGGTAGCCAGTTTGAAAAGCGGGACCATTGTACGACTCGCTCACTGAAACAGGCGAGCGATATTGTATTTCCTCATACGTGATTGCAGGGTCGTCCGCTTCAGCCCGAGCCGGACAGCTGCCCCGTTCGTTCCCCCGACCATTCCCTTCGTCTCTTTCAAAACCTGGAGAATGCGGGAGCGCTCGGATATGGCGGTCACATTCGAAGTCCGGACACGCAGCGCCACAGGGGCCGGCCTGCCCTCGAACTCCGGCAAGGCGAGGGCGAATTCAGGCCCGTTGCTCAAAACCACCGACCGCTCGATCACATTCTGCAGTTCGCGAATATTGCCCGGCCAGTCGTAATTCGTGAGCGCATCGAATGCATACGTCGGGATGCTTTCGATTTTCCGGCCCATGCGCGCGGCGTGTTTCTGGACGAAGTAGTGCGTCAGCACGGGGACGTCCTCGCATCGTTCCCTCAAGGGAGGAACGTTCAATGGGAAGACGGCCAGCCGGTAGTAAAGGTCTGCCCGGAACCGGTTCTCCTCGACCATCGGCTTCAGATCCCGATTGGTGGCGGCGACAATCCGCACGTCCACTTGGATGGTCCGGCTGCCGCCCACGCGCTCAAACTCCTGCTCCTGAACGGCGCGCAGTAACTTGGTTTGCAGGTGCAGGGGCAATTCGCCGATTTCGTCCAGGAAGAGCGTGCCGCCGTGCGCCGCCTCGAAGCGGCCAATGCGCTGCGCTATCGCCCCCGTGAACGAGCCTCTTTCATGGCCGAAGAGCTCGCTTTCGAGCAACTCCGACGGTATGGACGCGCAGTTCACCTTGACGAACGGCCGGCGCCGGCGGTGGCTGTGCATGTGAATGGCGCGCGCAATGAGTTCCTTGCCGGTACCGGTTTCGCCTTCAATCAGGACCGTCGTGTCGGTTGGTGCCACCACCCGAACTTGATCCAAAACAGCGCGCAGGGCCGCGCTTGACCCCACGATTCCTTCAAATTCTGTCGAGCACCGGTCATGTCCGGCACCCGCGAACTCGCGCCCCTCGCCCGAGGGGCTCGAAAAAAACCCGAATTCGATTACCGCTGCGGTTGCCATTTTGTCCTTCCTTGAACATCGATTCTGCCCTTTCTGCTGCTCGCCGAAAAGGTGATATAGTCCCGGCTGGAAGTGGTTGAATGCTGCGAGGTGGCACTAACACTTTCGGAGTGAGTATCCACCAAGCTCCGGTGTCATTCATGAGACTCACCGATTCCCATGTTTGACCGATCGTTTCCGTTTCAACGCCGAGTAAACGGCATCACGTGATTGATAAAGGAACTGAAACCAGTTGCCCTCTCAGCCGCCGCGTAGGCGATCAGGGCCGGGACCGTCAGTTTCACCTCTGTGCCCACGCCCCTCTTGCTCCAGAAATCCAACCTGGCGCTGATTGCTTTGGTCCGTTCGCGAACGCCCGCCAAGCCCCAGTGGCCATCACTCCCGCCTGCCTTGAGAACTTCGGGGTCGATGCCCACTCCGTTGTCGCGGACATGCACGCCAAGAAGGCGCCACTCGTACCGGATCTCAGCTTCGACCTGACTCGCCCGTGCGTGCCGGAAAGCATTCCGCAACAGCTCGCGAGCTATCTGGTAGACCACCTCCTGGACAAGAGGCTTCAATTGCTGCCGGTGGCCTTCCACTAGCACGCGGAAGCGCACCGGATGCTCCCGGGCCTCCTCACAGCGGGCCCACTCCTGCCCCGCCACGGACAACATCTTTTCCAGATCTCCCTGGTCCGCCGCTTGACAACGGAGTCCCTGAATTGCGGCCCGGCCCTCGGCAATCCCGTCGGCCGCCAGTTTGATAGCATGGTCGAGCTTTTGTGCCGCATCCTCGGGGCACCTGGAAAGAAGGTTGCGAGCGACCTGCATCTGGACGAGCGAAGCGTGGAAGGTTTGTAACAACGTATCGTGCAACTCGCGGGCAACACGCAGCCGCTCGTCCAATCGCCCTTCCGCGCGGGCATTAGATTCATGCGCGATTGGATGAACACGCAGCCGCGACAAGCCCCCACCGATCGCCAGAAAACCCTTCCGGACTATCCTCAGCCAAGGCATCCTTTTTCTTCGCCCCTTTCGGCTTACATCCTGCAATGCCGCCCGGGATGCGTGCAGGTCAATGCACGGGGAATTGCGTACGTCACTGCCCAGGGTTTCCCGCTCCTGCTGGAAAGCAGCGGGGGAGGCTTCATGAAGGGTGCAAACGGCCGTTGCCACGATGCGCGTATCCTTTCCGCGGAGGCTGCTCTTTTCTGATCCATTCCTCCGTCTCTTTCCCGATTCTGCTCTTGGTGCCGCCAGACTGGAACCCCTAATCGGGCGCGGCTGCTGACTACATAGTTTGAGGCGGATTCCTCATTCAGGGGAACGGGATTCACTCTTTAGAGAGGGCAATGATGGAGGCGCCTGCCGCCTGGGAATCAGGCGTTTTCTCCCGAAGAGGCGGTCATCGATGGACCAGACTCCCGGACCGAGCATAGCCAGGGCAGTACTGATTGCGGCCAACAGGATTTCCGCCCAGAAGTTGCCCTTTCCTGAAAACGCAGCCCACAGCTCAAAGATCGCGAGAGCGCCGCCCGCAATGGGTGTCCATAAACCCACGCAAAGCAGCAGTGCGGCAAGGCCTGGGATAACGGTCCGCAACAAGGGGGGCGCGGAAGAAAACTCGGCTCCGTTCAACGCAAAGACGGCGATTGCAGTAACCAATCGAAGGCATAAGAGACCAATTCCGGGCCAGCCACGAGCGAAAGTAGAATATAGCCGCTGCAAAACGCAGGTTCCCGTTACAATCTTAAGCAGGCGGGCCGGGGAGTCGAAACACCAATCGCAGTTGTGGATCCTCACTCTTTCGAGTGATTTGCTCGCAACAGGTGCAGCACTTCCGTTTTGCGGGGCGATCGCTCAGGAAAGGTCGATGATGCCGCGCTTCAGCCCGATCGTGACGGCATGTGTCCGGTCGTTGGCCCCGAGCTTGTCCAGGATATTCTTCACGCGGCTCTTGACCGTTTCTTCCGTAACCGAGAGTTGCGCGGCGATCTGTTTGTTCGCGTTGCCCGCGGCGATCAGCCGCAGCACATCGATTTCTTTCGGCGTCAAGCCTTCCTCGCCAGTGTGTTCCGCAACCTGCGCGGCCACTTCGACAGCCATAGCCTTCCGACCGGCGTAGACCACGCGGATGGTCTGCAGAAGTTCCTTATGCAAAAGGTTTTTTAGCAGGTACGCCTGAGCACCCGCCTTCATCGCGCGTTGCGCCTGCACGTCGCCCGTATACGTCGTCAAGACAATGATTCGCGCATCGGGGAATTCGTTACGAATCGCGACGGTCGCATCGAAACCGCTCATTTCCGGCATCTGCAGGTCCATCAACGTGACGTCCGGGTGGCATTCCCGATATTTGCCGATGGCCTCCAGTCCGTTGGAAGCTTCACCCACCACTTTCATATCCGATTCGGAAAGAATGAGCGTACTGATGCCGACGCGAATCAGTTGATGATCGTCCACAACCAAAATCCGAATCGGAGCCCGATCGCTCATGATTTCTCCGCCAACTTCCCCGTAAAGAACCGGGAGAGGCCGCCCCCTTTACGTCCGTAAGCGAGAGAAGCGGGGAGAGTCAGGTCGATTTCCGTACCCGCGCCGCGCTCGCTCCAGACCTCCAGTTTCCCACCGATCTGCTCGGCCCGCTCGCGCATCCCCCTCAAGCCAAAGTGGCCGGCGCGGCCTTCCTGCCCAAGTATGCTCGGATCGATCCCAGTCCCGTCATCCCGCACTCGGACCCGAAAGTCTCGCGCACCGTACCGGATTTCCACTTCGATCCGCCGCGCTTGTGCGTGATGGAAAGCGTTGCGCAATCCTTCCGCCACGATCCGGTAGATTTCATCCCGCAGAATAGGATGCAGGTCTTGCGGCGCCCCCTCCATTTCCGCAGAGAAACTGGCGGCGTTCCCATACGTAGCAGCGTGATGAGCGGCCAACTCTTCACCAAAGGTTTGCACGGCCTTCGCCAGGTCGTTGGTGACGACGGTTGACGAGCGCATCCCTTGAACCGCATCGCGCGCCTCCGTGACCGCTTTACCGGCATCATCGAGCGCCGTTTCCAATACTTGTTTGGCATCCGCGACGCGGCCGGGGAGCAGGTTATAAACCGCTTGAAAACGCGGCAGCAGCCCATGAAAACTCTGCAATAGAGTATCGTGGAGTTCGCGGGCCACCCGTAGCCGTTCGTCCACGCGCCCTTCCAACTGCGCGTCGAACTCCCGCTGTATCTGATAGATCCGCAGCCGGTACAGCCCCCAGATGCTCGCTAGAAAAACGACAACGCAGAGCGCGGCGAACCACGTGGTCTGGTAATACGCAGGTGCGATGGAGAAATCCAGCGTGTCGCCAGTTTCGTTCCAGACGCTGCTGTTGTTGGAGGCGATGACGCGGAACCGGTAGCTCTTAGGCCCAAGGCTACTATAGAACGCCTGGCGGCGATTGCCGGCGTCCACCCATTCGCGATCGTAGCCTTCGAGCTTGTATTTGAACCGGTTCTTCTCCGGGGCGACGAAGCTGAGAGCGGTGTAGTCGATTTCGAGGTCGCGGGTAAACGGCGGCAGGCGCCGGCTCGAAGCAATCTTGTGGTCTGCGATGATCTCTTCGATGTGTACCGGCGGTGGAAGATTGTTGAACGGTAGGTGACGCGGATCGATGAAGCTAGCACCACTTATAGCCGAAAACCACAATTTCCCATCGGGGGCCATGGAGGGACTGGGAACGTGCCCGACCGCACTGGAGACCGTGGTCAAGGAGTGACTGATGACTCCGTCCGAACCGTTGAAAGTCATTAACTTTAACACGTAGGACGGATTGGAGAGCCAAGCCCTCATCTCCGACTGGTAGATCCGCGCTAAGCCGCAAGCCATGTAGACCCAGATGGAGAGATCCTGTCCTTTCGCCATCCAATAGACAGAATTGCAGGGCAATCCATTTTTGGTCGTGAGTGTCATGGCCGTCCGTGCCTGTATCCGGCTCAGCCCGCCCTCTGTGGATGCCCAAAGGACTCCACCCGCGTCGAGCATGAGCCCGTTAACCGGCGATTGGCCTGACCCGTCTACCGTGGCGTAAGATTGGAGCAGCCGGCCGCGGCTAAAATAGGCGACGCCGCCGTTCCGGAACCCGAGCCAAACACCGTTCCCGGAAGGCACAGCAGCCATCGCAGAGGCGTAATCCGAGCGACCCAAATCAGCCCATGCCCACTGCTCGATCTTCTCGGTACCGGAATAGTGGATCAGGCCTTTGTATTCGTCGCTGACCCAGAGATTGCCGCTGCGATCACCCGCGATAGCTGAGACGAACCCGTCAGGTTCGGAGCTGACCCGGTTCAGCCGGCCGGACTCGAAGTAGGCGACTCCATGAGGCGAGCAGACCCAGATGCGCCCCTCTCTGTCCTCAAAGGTGGCTTGGGCGTTGTCATCAGGCAGGCCGTCGTCGAGGACCACGCGCGCTAACGGCTCTCCATTGAGGGGCGATCGGCCGGGCCTCTTATAGATCGTCAGTTCCCCGTCTTTTAAGCGGTCCAGACCATTCTGCGTGCCGAGCCAGATGCTGCCATCGCGCGCGGCCAAGACGCTATTGACCGTTGCATTCGATAGGCCTTGCCTCGCCGAAATGCTGGCGGCGGCCACATCGCGAAAACTGTCGAGGCCGCCGTCGGTGCCAACCCAAATGCTGCCCTCGCGATCCTCGAAAATGCTGTTTACAGTGTCTCCCGAGAGGCCATCCGGGCGTGCGAAGCGATCGACACGATTGTGGCGCAGATGCAGCAAGCCGTGCTCGGTTCCAACCCATAGACCACCTTCGCGGTCTTGAAGCAGGCTCAGGGCCAGGAATTCGTACTTCACCAGAGGCGCGTACGCCCTCACTTTATCGTCAAGCAGTTGGCGCACTCCACGCTGCGTCGCGATCAGGAACGAACCGCCACCCGCGGCTAGGGCGCGAATGACCGAGGAGGGGCCTGGTGTCGAATACCGCTTTGGAGGACTGGGACGCCAACGCCAGAGCCCGTTCGGTGCACCCGCCCACAACTCGCCGCCAGGAGACTGATACAAGGAGGTAATCCCACGCTCGAACTCGCCTGCCATTCCCGAGCAGTCGGCTTTATTGTCGCGAAAGGCACACAGTCTGCCGGTAGGAATTGCGTAACCGGCAACCCATACTGTTCCTTGTGCATCTTGCAGGATGGAGAGAACCCTCTGACCAGCGAGTTCGGGGTAGTCCGTCCGGTGGCCGTCCTTCCAACTGGAAAGCCCCGACGCCATCCCGGCCCAAACGCGGCCGTCGCTCGCGGCAAAAACGGTTCGAATATCGCCGTGTGCGATCTGTTCGCCGGCGAGCCAAGGCGTCGGACGCACACCATCAAACCGTAACAGACCCGCTTCGCTTGCCAGCAGAAGATAACCTTCGCGGTCCTGGCCGATTGCATTGATTCCGCCGTTGAAAAATCCGTCGCGGACCGCCCATGCAGTGTGTGCGTATTGGCTGATCTCCAAGGACGGATTAAGGGCAGAGGCACATGGGCAGAAGAAGGCGAAAACGCCGAGGACGGAAGCGGCTTGTCTTCTTCGAGACATGTTGGATTGATTGTCCCTCCGCAGGGCACTCGAGTCCAAATCGTACATTGGCGATCGCATTTTTGCGAGAACGGAGGGGCGCGCATGGGACGTATAGAAAGTATGAAAAGTATGGAATTCGCGATTTCGATGTCGTGGCAAGGAAGACAGTGCCGCTCGGCTGGGCGAAGGTAGCCAGGGGCGAACAAAATGCAACTCGCAGAACCGAAACGTTGGCGGTGGATGTATAATTAAGGCCGCACGGAAACCCACAATGGTGCCTGGGCAGTCTACGCCGGCGAGGAGCCATACCGCCGGGAATCGCGGTGAGCTGGCCTGCGATGCCTGGGAAGAACATCTGAGTGCACGGGACCTGGAGGTTCTAGGACTGATAACTCCAAGAACTCGCTCGTCCGGCTCGAAATAGAGGCAGAGACCGCAGTAAACATACATTGGTGTCTCGATGGCACGAGCCGCACTGTCTACTTTGCCAGCAATCGGGCTATTGTTACTGGTCTGCAACTATCAGTCGTCAGGGCAGGTTCTGTTTGGCTCTATCGTAGGGAACGTCGTTGATACAACGAACTCCGCCGTTCCCGCGGCGACGGTCAAGATCACGGAGATCTCCACTAACGAGTGGCGGTCGGCGATGACCAACGAGGCCGGTGTCTACAACCTGACTACCGTAACCGCAGGGACATATCAGATCGAAATTACCAAGACGGGCTTTCGGTCCTTTATCGCTTCCAACGTGGTGATCAATCAGAACAACGTGGTACGCGTAGATGCGCAGCTCCAGGTGGGAGCACGCAATGAAACGATCGAAGTACCCTCGCAAGCCGGCGTGCTCCAGACGGACCGGGCCGATGTACATGCCGAGGTCGGCACGCAGCCCTTGGAGAACCTGCCTCAGCCCACGCGCACCTACGAGGGTCTCATCCAATTGGTTCCCGGCGCCACTCCTCCCACCGGGCAACTCGCCGGCGGAACCAACAATCCCTCGAAATCGATGCAATTCGCCTTCAACGGCACCGGCATAAACGGCTCCGCGGTGCGCATCGAAGGCGTCAGCGCTATGAATCCCTGGCTACAATGGCTGACCACGTTCGTGCCCTCCATCGAAGCCATCCAGAACGTCAACATTGCGACCAACGCGACCGACGCCGAACAGGGGCTTGCCGGCGGCGCCTCGGTAAATGTGCTGCTCAAGAGCGGGTCGAACGAACTGCATGGCGGCGCTTACGCATACAACGTTGACAGCTTCTTCCAGGCGAATGACTTCTTCTCTAACGCCAGCGGCAGCTCCAAACCCGCACATTTAGTGGACAACAACGACGGCGGATTTGCCGGTGGTCACATCATTAAGAACAAGCTTTTTTACTTCGGGAGTTACGAAGGCGATTTCTTGCGGGGGGCGAATTCCGGGATTCTGTCGATCCCAGCTCCCACACAGCTCTCCGGCAATGAATCCGGCTCGATCAATCCGATTTACGATCCGTCGAGTGGCAACGCGGACGGCACCGGGCGGTCTCCGTTTCCGGGAAGCATCATTTCGTCGAGCAGAATCAATCCGATCATTGCCAAGGTCGTCGCCCTAATTCCTCCTACCAACCTGCCCGGCAGTTTGAACAACCTTTACGTAAACCTACCCTCCACTTATAATCTGCACAAGATAGACACCAAGTTCGACTACAACCCGGTGGATAAAGTCCGCTTCTCCTTCCGCTTTGGCGACCAGCCCTACAAGGCATATATCGCACCGGTCTACGGGCCAATTCTGGGCGGCAGGGCGCCGTTTCCCGCTTGCGGCTTCTGCAATTACGATCAGCATGGCTCGACCCAAGCTGTTTCGGCTTCCGGCACCTACATATCCAGCCCGTCGTTTGTCATCGATGCGACCTTCGGAGTGACTCGGGTTCACGAGTATCTGCTTCCCACCGAGTCGAACGTGAAATACGGCTCGGATGTTTTGGGAATTCCGGGAACCAACACCGGGAATCTCCCTTGGGCGGGCGGCGTACCCGAGTTTACTATGTCGAATTATGTCATGATGGGCGCTTCTTATACCCCTCTCGAATACAAAGACCCCATCTACGAATACATGGCGAACGCCACCAAGGTCAAGTCTGCGCACACCATTCGTTTTGGTTTCGATATCAGCCGCCAGCACGAGAACCACATCGAGGTTACTCCCACTAATTTCACCTTTACCGGCGGTGTGACGTCCCTCAACGGCGGTCCAAGCCCAAACCAATACAATCAGATCGCCGATTTTCTGTTGGGCCTCCCTCAGTCCGTTACCAACTCGCTGCAGAGCCAGCAGCCGTTCCTGACCCTCCGAACGTGGGAATTCGCTGTGTATGCGCGCGACCAGTGGCAGGTCAGCCGCAAGATGACGGTGAACTACGGTGTCCGTTGGGAGCATTACCCGGTTCCTACACAGGCCAGCAAGGGCATCAACTTTTACAATCCGGCCACGAACATTGTGCAGGAGTGCGGCGTAGGGGGCTTCCCTTCCGATTGCGGAATCAAGGTGTCTAATCGGCTTTTCGCGCCGAGTTTCGGCATAGCGTACCGCGCGACGAACAGCCTAGTCGTGCGTGGAGGATTTTCTCTCTCGCCGGTGCAGGACAACATGGCGAGTTTTTTTATGATGGGGTATCCTGACGAAGTCAACGTCAGCTATTCAGGAGTTAATTCCTATTCGGCTTTCGGCAGAATCAGCAACGGCATTCCTGCCATCGCGCCGCCCGCGCTTACCAAGGGAGCGACTTTCGTTCCAGCAGGCACCGGCAATCTGTTCACTGATCCGCCGATTTTCAAACGCGGTTATGCCGAATCCTTCAACGTGACGGTCCAGAAGGAGTTCTAGGGCGGATGGACAGT
>DATJYJ010000035.1:0-5706 GCA_035578025.1 Verrucomicrobiia bacterium | reverse complement strand
CTTGAGTTTTCGGCACACCTCGGATTCCGGCATCCTGCGCTCCATTTCCTGCTGCTCGCCTGCTGCTAGCACGAGGGAAACGCCACGGGGAGGCATGGCCGGGTCCATATGGAATCCCGTCCGACTGCGGCATGATGCCAGACTCCTTCCGCATTTTCGCCCCGACGCGTCCGGTGGCTGGTCACCGAAGGAACCTCCTTTTGCGCGGACCGTCACCCTGCCGGGCGTGACGATCTCAAGGTCATCATGTGCCAAAGCTTCCCGTCTGGGAAGCAGTATTTTCAGTGCCACTTATCTGATATAAACACCAATTGGCCTCGGGCACCCTTCCGCGGCCGGCTATCGGCCGTTCGAAGGCGATTGTCCGAAGAACGATTCCCAGGAATCTCCGAGCAGCTGCCGGATTTCGGAAGCGGGGCGCGCCTGCCATCGCGAGTCGGCCGTCCGCTTGGGGCTGCTATTGGCGTCATGCACCGTGGCGACATAGAAGCGGCGGTCGGGCAGAGGCAGCACCGCACCGGGGGGAACGGACCAGATGAACCGGGTATCTTCTCCTTCGTTGATTTCCTGAAACCGGTACTGCCGCCACAGTGACTTTCGATAGCACATGGTGGCGCCGGCGATCCAGGTGCGGTCGCCCGGAGGATGAGCGTACAACCAGGCGCGATCGCCCCGCCGGTGACAGAAGTACAGGCTGCTCAACCCGCATGCCGAGGATTGGGGGTTCGCGGCCAGGGCATTCACCTGGTAGGTGAGCCTCCAGTCCGCCATCCAGTCGTCATCGTCCCAGTGCGCGATGATGTCGCCGCGCGCCATTTCGCACGCCTGGTTCCTTTTTGCGCCGATTGAGGATTTGGCATGGGCGCGGCGGTACAGGATCCTGGGATCCGCGGGGACGAGGTCCTGGACCGGGTCGGAGCCGTCGTCGAGAACGATCAGCTCGCGGTTTTCGTAGGTCTGCCTGGCGAAGCAGCGGAGGGCCTGGGGTACGAATGCGCGGCGGTTCGCGGTAGGCATGATGCACGACACCAGCGGCGCGGCCGCCCCAAGGACCGGCGGGCCGGCGGAGGAATGCGAAAGGTAGAAGCCCAGGTCTTCTCCGAGGCTGGGAGCTTCGATGGCCGTCCAGGCGGCGGGATCGAGGTGCCGCCCACATTCGAACGACCACGTGTTTCCGGTGTGCCTCACGTACACAAAGTGGCCGGCGCCAGGAATGCGGCTCAACCGTGCGCCCCGGTAGACAGCCGATCGGAGAAGGGCGGCATCTTCGGCCAACGATGCATTGGGGTATCGATTCCTTGCCCAGACTTCGCGCCGGTACATGAGCGTGCCGCCATGGACGTCCTCGGCAAACAGGCGGCAGTGCAGTGCGGGCGAGCAGGTCCAGAACTTCCAGCGGGCCAAGTCGAAAAAGGTCGTGCCGGTCAGGCCGGTGATATCGGCTGCGCCGGAGAGGATCGGTCCGGCCTGGGCCGTGAGCCGGCCGGAGCCGTACCAGTCGTCATCGTCCCATTGGGTGAGAATGGCGCCGCGCGCCTGTTCGCAGCCGCGGTTTCGCTTGTCACCGATGGTCAGGCCGGGCCGTACCCGCAGGTAGCGGACGCGAGGGTTCGAGGCGACATCGAGAGCCAGATCTTCGTTGCCGTCATCGACGATCACCAGTTCGCGATTGCCGTAGTCCTGCCGTTCGAAATAGCGGACGGATTGGAGAGCGAACTCGCGTCGGTTGCCCGTCACCATGACGCAACTGATAAGGGGCTCGGCGAGCGGCGGAGACTGCAGGCCGGAGCTCGCCTCTGGCGCAGCCGGCAGGCGCAGGGGCGAAGGAGCAGGGGCGGCGGCGGGCAGAGGCATGTGAAGCTGAATCCGGCCAGGAGGAGCGAAATGCTCGCACGCGTCGCCGCGGCAGTGCGGCTCGTAGGCCGAAGATTGGCCGAGCAGGCGAAGGGCGCAGAACTTGTCCTGGTAGCGGTGCTTTCCGGCTTCCATACGCAGGGGCTCTTCGCGCGCACGGCGCCTGCTGAACGGCGCGCGGTGGACGTAGGCCCCACAGGCCCAGACGCCGCGGAATCCGGCGCGAGCCGCGCGGATGTTGTAGTCCATTTCCCAGCATGGACCCTGGCCATATTGCTCGTCCGCGGCACCAATGGTTTCGATGACCTCGCGCCTGACGGCGTAACAGAAATCCGAGAGGCTGTGGAGCGGCTCCAGGGCTCGCCAGGCTGGGCCGAAGCGGTTAAAGACGGCCTGTGCGGCGGCCGCGACCTCGGCGAGTGTGCCTCCGCCGCCGCGCATCGCGCCCTGTTCATTCCAGGCGGAATTAGTTGTGGGACCGGCCAGGCCGTTCGTCGGCTCGGCCTGCAAGGCCAGGAGCAGCAGTTCGAGCCAGCGTGGTCCAGGGACGGCTCCCGCCTCCAGAAAGACGATGACGTCCGAGCGGGAATGGGCGGCCAGCCGGTTGAACCAGGCCGGTGCGCCCGCCGCCGAGCTAGCGAGAGGTGCCACCTGGGTGCCGCGAGCCGAGAGGGCTGCCATCGTGGCTGCATCCAGGCCGTCGGGCAAAAGCGCCAGGTCATACGGGCCTTCGGTGTGCGCGGCCAACCCGGCGAGCGTGGCATCCAGGCGCCTCACGTCTTCGTCGAGATAGATCCCAATGGAGACGGTGGTCATCGTCTTAAAGGAATTCGTGGTTTCCATACCATGCGAATGGATGGTCCAGGTGCAGGCAAAACAGGCCCGGCATCTGTTCCGGCGTAATGCGGCGCGACTTGCATTGCTCCAGAAAATGGCTATCGCAATGCGCGAAATGGTTGAAGTTCTCCGGGTAGGTGATGCGGTTCATGGCGCTGCGGTGAATGATCTGGGTATAGCCCCATGGGGAGTTCTCGTGCGGGCGTCCGGTTTGGGTATGGGTGAGGAGGTCGAAATCGGCCGCACCATCTCTACGGCCGCACAGCAGGTCGCTGGTGAGGGACGCGTCCAGGTAGCGGCGCTGCCCGAAGATCAGCCGGTCTGAGCGGCCTTTGGCATATTCGAGTGCCGCCGCGGCGGCTCCCAGGGGAAACAGGCAATCGGCGTCGGTGAACCAGAGCCACTCGCCGCAGGCTAGGGGCAGGGCGCGGTTGATCATGGCACCCTTATTCATTTTCAGGTTCTCCGGCACGGCCACTTCCCGCACGCGGACATCGGCATAGCTGCGCGCAACCGCGCGAAGATATTCGTGCGTTCCGTCGGGGCTCGACGGATTGACGATCAAGATCTCGTGCGTGCCGGGAGCAATGCGCTGGTGACACCAGTTGCGCAGCGCCAGGCGCAGCCGCTGGAGGAAGCGGTTGCAGGTAAGGATGACCGACAGGCGGCAGGAATCCTGGAAGACATGGAATCGCAGGTCTTGAAAAACGACATCCCGCGGGCGGCGGGCCTTCAGCGCGAATGCGCCGTTGACGATATCGTTGGTTGATCTCACAGCGGAATTCCACCACTTGGGGCCGGTCACCCGGCCGTCCACGCGGAAGAGCCAGCGGCCGGCGTGCAGATCTACCTCCAGTTGGACGCGAGTTCCTTGGGAGCAGGGCTCGGCCAGAAAATCGCGGAAGGGGCCGAAGCTGAAACCGGCCAGCTCGCCGGCGCCCTGGACGGTGACTTCAATCAGAAAATTCCCCAGCCCGCGGATTGCCGCGGCATCGCAGGTCTTCCAGGCGAGGCTATACCACTCGCGGCCGCCGCTCTTCAGGCACAGTCCATCGTTCTGCCAGATCCATGCGCCGGCGTCGATGTTGTCCCAGACGCCCTGAGCCGGAGGATTGCCGGACAGTGCCTGGCGCCATTCCTCGCGAAGGCGGCTGTAGAGGGCTGCGATCACGAATCCTCACCTCCCTGGATTCGATTCTCGATTACCGCCAGGCCTAATCCGGCATCCTCGCGAATTCCCTGTTCGGCGGTCCACAGCCGGACGACGCCATAGCCGGCGGCGCGCACCTGTTCCAGCGCCCGGCCGACAGTGCCCGCGGCACAGGAGGCGTCGTGGATGAGGATCAAGCCGCCCGGAGACACCAACTGCCGGGCCAATTCGAACTCGGCCCACACATGCTCCGCGGTGTGGATGGAATCCAGGAGGGCGGCATCGAATCGCTCCCCGGACTGAAGCGCCGCGGCCATACCTTCGAGCGAGCCAACAAGGCGCGCCTCGAGGCAGCCGCGCATGGCTACCGGGAGGGCCGCCCAAAGCTCGTCCCGCTCCGGATAGTGAGCGGGGTCGAAAGTAACCACCCGGCCGCCTTCGCGGTGAGCCACGGCGGAGGCCATGCATGCCGCCGATACCCCGCGGGCCGTGCCGGTTTCGAGAACTCGAACGCAGCCGTTGGAACGTACCAGGTAGTGCAGCGCGGCGAGCAAGGGCATGGTGCCGGCGTCGGCGACCCGGCCGGTGCGGGCATCGGCCGTACCGTAGAAAGACCACGCCATGGCCTTCAGGCCGTGCAGGCCGACCCAGGCGCGGAGCGTGTTCAAAAAGACCGTATAATCGCCGCCGACGGAGGCTGCGGGCAGGGGATCCGCGACGCGTGCGTAGAGGCCGCGCCACTCCAGGAGTTTGTTCCGCCCGTCGCCGTTGAAATGGACGACCCGGACGGGTTCGCCCTTCGATTCCGCGCGCACACGGCCGGCGTCGCGAGAGATGCGCACCTCGCGGCGATTGAGCTGGAAATTGTAAGCGGGATGGAGCTCGATTCCGCAGCCATTTTTCGCCAGGGCCAGGTTGAACAGGAACTGATTTCGCCAGGGGACATCGGGCCGGGCATCCATCCATTCGCGAGGTTCCCGCATGGCTCGAATGGTGGAATCGAGCGAAAGCAAGGCGGCGCGCGATCCGGCGAACAGGCCGTCGTTGACGACCAGCGGGTAGGCGGCCTCGCCTTTGCCGAGGATCGTCCGAACGTCGCCGGGATCGCCCCGATACAACCTCTGGATGGCATCTCCCAGGCTGCGGTACTTACGGGAATTTTCCTCGCGGCAGGCGGCAATCGAGGCGTTCGGGCAGGCGTCCAGCAGGGCGAATGCCGGCCGCAGGTCCCCGACCACGAGCATGTCGGCATCGATACAGAGAAAGCGACGGGCCTCGACCACCCGCCCTACGGAGTAGAGGATGGATTTTAGCGAGACTGCGACCGGCTGCAGCGGCTTGCAGTGAACGATTCGCGCGCCGTACTTTGCCGCTACCGGCGCGACGGCGGCGGGATCGCCGACGCAAAAAACGACCAGCAGTGCGCCGGTGCAGCATCCATTCGCCAACAGCGAGCCGAGCATGTCATCGAGAAGCGATTCGAAACCGGCGCTGGCGACGGTGGCGATGCAACACTCGGCGTGCGAGATCTCGAGCGGAAGCTGGATTTCAGCGCGATCGAGGCAGTCCGTGAGGGTGCGCGGGTGGGCGTCGTCTTCGGCGGGGAACAGCCGGGGATCGAGCCAGACGGCGTGGCAGTGATCCCAGGTGCTGGTATCGACGGCGAGCTCGAGCACTTTGGCGGATCGCAGATCCCCGGAGATGGGGCGCGGCGGTTCTCCGGCGACTACGCCGGGAGCGGCGGCCACGAGCCGGCCATCGGCCATCACGGAGAAATCGGCGCTGGATAGCCCGGGCGGCACGTCATCATTCAACGCGACTAAGGCTTCGAATGAACCGAACTGGCCGCCGATCTTGAAAAACAG
>DATJYJ010000034.1:0-8193 GCA_035578025.1 Verrucomicrobiia bacterium | reverse complement strand
TCGCCTCGCGCCGGTTTCGCCTGGTCGCCGTTCGCGTCCCGCCGCACCGTAGTTCGCGGCAGCTACGGACTGTTTTATGACCGGATTCCGCTGCGCGCTCTGGCGAACGCACTGCTTTCCAGCGGAAACACCACCGACATCACCAGCTCGACCCAGGCCAGCGTGAGTCTTTCGCCCACACAGACCGGCGCTCCGCTGTTTCCGAATATTCTCTCTACGGTGCCGTCGGGCGTGCTGATTAACTTCACCACCATGAATCCGCACATGCAGAATGCCTACTCGGAGCAAGGTAGCTTTGAGATCGAGCAGCAGTTGGGTGCGCACAGCACATTGAGCGTGGGCTACCAGCATCTACGCGGACTGCACCTGATCATTTCGGTGAATCAGAACGTGCCAAGCTGCACGGCATCGGGGAACAACAACGGATGCCGCCCCAATCCGAACTTCGCCAACAACAGTCAGTATTCCTCGCTGGCCGATTCGCACTACGACGGCCTGCACGTCTCATTCGTGCAGCGGCCAGTTCGATGGGGAAGTTTTCGTGTGTCGTATACGTGGTCGAAGTCCCTGGATAATGTCGGCGAATTCTTCTTTAGCTCGCCCATCAACCTCTACAACATCTGGCAGGACTATGGACGTTCCGACGACGACCAGCGGCATCGCGTGGTATTCGACGGGACGATTCATTCGTCGATGGGCAAAGCCAATACCGCATGGGAGCGGCTCAGCCACGGGTTCCAACTCTCCGGCATGCTGCAGTACTACTCGGCACTGCCGCTGAATATCACCTCCGGAGTGACCACGATTCAGGGCACGGCCGGCAGGCCGACGGTGAATGGTGTATTCATCGGGCGCAACTCCGGGACGGGCAACGACTACTTCAGTGTGAGCGCCCGAGTCAGTCGATCATTCCCCATCACGGAACGTGTGCGGATGGAAGCGCTAGCCGAGGCCTTCAACGCGCTCAATCACCGCAACAATCTCACTCTCAACGGGGCGTTCGGCGCCGGAGCGTACCCAACCAACCCAGCTCCCTCGTTCGGGCAGGTTACGGCGGTGAACGATCCGCGGTCCCTTCAGTTGGCGCTTCGCATCAGGTTCTGAGCAGGAGATCCCCCGTGAAGACGCTTCTTTTCCAAGTAATACTGGCAGCGCATCTAGGGCCGCTGGCCCCGGAAGCGCCGCTGCGAGAGCCGCAAATGGCGGCCAGTTCATCGATGGTCGGCCTGACGTACGGCGCCGGGAACGGCATCTACTTCCGCGCATCGTATGACGCAGGCAAGACGTTCTCCGCTCCTGTCCAAGTGGCCGCCGGGGGGATCGTACCGCTGAGCCGTCACCGGGGCCCGCGGATCGCGATGATCGGGAACACGATCGTGATCACGGCAGTTACCGGTCAAAAGGCCGCCGAGGGTGCCCATGCACATGGCCTGCCGTCGGATGGCGACCTGATGGCCTGGCGATCGACGGACGGCGGGAAGCACTGGTCGGCGGGAGCCGCGATCAACGATGTTCCAGGCGCGGCCACGGAAGGTCTGCACTCTCTGGCCGGCGACGGGAAGAGCATTCTCTTCGCGGTTTGGCTGGATAAACGCGCGAAGGGCACCAAACTCTATGGGGCGCGATCGACCGATGCAGGCTCCACGTGGCAGAAGAACGCGCCAGTGTACGAGTCTCCGGCGGGCACGATTTGCGAATGTTGCCACCCATCGGTAGCGATCGATGGCATCGGGCAGGTGCTGGTGATGTGGCGTAACTGGCTGAACGGCAATCGGGATATGTATCTGACGCGATCCGCGGATGGCGTTACGTTCCCCAAGCAGGAGAAGTTGGGCGCCGGCAGTTGGGCGCTGAATGCCTGCCCGATGGATGGCGGCGGACTGGCTGTTTCCGGGGCCAAGGTCGTGACCGCGTGGCGGCGCGGCGAAAACGTATTCCTGGCTGAGCCCGGGCGGCCTGAAACGCAGATCGGTACCGGGAAGGATGTAGCGCTCGCCGTGAATGGCGACAGGACCTACGTGATGTGGGTCAACGGCGGGGCCATCGAAGCCTGGACCGGTGGCAAGGCCGCGGTTCTGGCCAAGGCAGGCGCCTTTCCGTCGATGACGAGCCTCCCGCAAGGAGGAGTGCTGGCGGCATGGGAGCAGGACGGGGGCATCGAAATCCGGCGGCTGGAGTGATCGGCTGTTTTTGACCAGAGAGGTTCTGATGAGAAACGTGTACTTTTTCGCGTTCGCCGCGCTCGTGTTGACGGGAGCGGGGGCGTGGGCGGCCGACCAGAAGGTCGCCATCCGATTTCAAGCTCGGGTAGGGGACGAGAAACTGGCGTGCGGTCAAACCTACAGTGGTATCGGCACGACCGCGTCGAAGATCTCGCCGCGCGACTTCCGGTTTTATGTTCACGATGTGGCGTTGATCGACCAGTCGGGCAAGTCCGTGCCGGTGCAGCTCGAACAGGACGGAAAGTGGCAGTTGGACGATGTGGCGCTGCTGGATTTCGAAAATGGCACGGCGGGGTATGTGAACGGGACTCCGGACCTGAACGATCGGGTTGGCCGCACCATCAAGGCCGGCCCCAACGCAGGCGTCGGCTCGGAGAACCCGAATAAGAGCGAGTTCGTCAAACGATTCGATCTGAGCTCGCAGGACAAGGCCGAAATCTTGGCTTTCCTCAGGTCGCTGACGGACCGAACAGTCCTGGCGGACCGCACTCTTTCCGACCCCTTTACCCCCGCGAGCCAATTGGCTCCGAAGGAGAACCGCTCACAATGACGGCGTACGACAGGAAGCTGCATCTCGTGATGGCGATATTCGCTCTAGCTGCTATCGCGGATGCGGACAAACCGAAGCAACTGAAGCTGCCGGCTGTTTCTCGCGAAGCAGACGAAGACTACAACCGAGGCGAGAAAGCTGCCAATGGGGACGGCGTTCCGCAAGACTACGTAACCGCGGTGCGTTACTATCGCAGGGCCGCGGAGCGCGGCAACGTTCGCGCCCAATACGCCCTGGCTTGTCTCTATGAAGAGGGCTCCGGAGTTCCTAAGGATTTCGGGCAAGCCGCCGCTTGGTACCGCAAGGCGGCCGATCAGGGTGATGCTGAGGCTCAGAATAATCTTGGAGTTCTGTACAGCACCGGGCAGGGCGTGCCCCAAAACGATGCAGAGGCCGTTCGGCTCTACCGGCTGGCGGCGGCGCAGGGGGACGTGGAAGGGTCGACCAATCTGGGGGCCATGTATCTGATGGGGCGCGGGGTGGAGCGCAATCTCGCTCAGGCATTTCAACTATTCCGGAAGGCGGCCGAGAGCGGCTACTCGGTGGCTCAGAACAACCTCGCATTGATGTATGCCAATGGGCAGACGGTGGACCGAAACTACGTCCTGGCGTACGCCTGGCTGGAACTCGCGGCGGTTGAGAACGAGGGCGCCGCCGGTTTGCGCGATCGGATCGGCAAAGAGATGACACAGGAGCAGATTGCGCGTGCGCGCGGAATTGCCTCCCAAAAACGAAAAGAGCTGGCACAGAAGGCGAAGACCCTCAAATGATCATGCGAGGCCCAACGATGACTGGTAATCAAGGGGAGGAATGGAGGGTGAGTTGTCGGTGAATCGGCTGGAATTGGAGAAGGTAAGGTTGCAAAAGCTTCCGAATCTGGGCACGAAGACGCTTGTCCTGTTGTTCCTGGCCTTGCAGCCATTGGCAGCGGAGGAGAACGCGGTCAAACGTATTCAGGATCGTTTCCTCGCTCCTTGCTGCTGGCAGCAAAGCGTGGCGGTCCACGATTCAGACATCGCGAAGCAAATGCGGGCGGAGATCGCCAGCATGGTGGCCAACGGCCAGAACGAAGCGCAGATCATCGACCTATACGTAGCTCGTTACGGAGAGCGCATCTTGCGGGAGCCACGTGGCGCCAATTGGTGGTGGTCAATACTTGTCCCGCTGGCGTTGATTGCGCTGGCGACGGCCGGTTTGGTCTTCTTCCTTCGCAGGCAACTGAAGCCACCGGCACTCGTGGCAGCCACCGCCGATCTTTCGCCATTGCCGGATCTTGATTCAGAGGAGGTTTAGGTGACAATTCGTACGTACAGACTGACCCCACGGCACGTCGCAATTCGCTCGATGGGAGTCCGGGTAGCTGGCTTCGTCCTCGCGGGCCTCTTGTTCACCATACAGCCCGGGAACTGCCAGACTGCACGATCGAGGATGGAAGGCGAACAGCAGATTGCATCGCTTCCAGAAGAGCAGCGGACCTTTGAGCGCTTCCGATTGTGGTGGACCGCGTTGCCCGAAAGCGAGCGTGGGGGCCGCAGTGATGCTGCGCAGCCTCAGCAGGACGCGATCCTCGGAAAATATGCCGAGTGGCTGAAGGACGGAGGGTTCGCACCCACGGATGTCGAAAAGCAACTGGCGCTGCTCAGAAAGCGGGGCGGGGCCGGGGATGCTGAGTTCTGGAATCAGTACCTCGTCGCGAACCGTCAGCAGTGGCTGAATTCCGAGGCCAACGGATTCCTGATCGAGATCGTCAAGGGACGCAAGCCGGGCAAGGCATTGGATGTGGCGATGGGAGAGGGGAGGAACTCAATCTGGCTTGCGCAACAGGGATGGGACGTCACGGGCTTCGATCCGGCGGATCAGGCCGTGGCCGTCGCACAGGAAAGAGCACACCATTTGGGTTTGGCCATTCACACAGAGATCACAACGATGGAACAGTTCGACTTCGGTGAGAACCGCTGGGATCTAATTGTGCTTTCGTACGCCGGCTGCAGCCAGATTGCACGGCAAGTCGAAAAGGCCTTGAAGCCGGGCGGAATCCTGGTGCAGGAGGCCTTCCATACCGACGCTCTCAAAACAATGAAAATCGGCGGCTCGTTGTGCAGACCGGGCGAGTTGCCCAGTGCTTTTCAGGGTCTCAGAGTACTCCGTTATGAGGAACCGGTGGCGAAACCGGACTTTGCGCCCCGTCCAGCGAGAGTTGTTCGTTTCGCCGCCGAGAAACCAGTTGAGTAGTGAAAGTAACTTGCGAGGAGCTTATGAAAACAACCCGACGTGAGATCATCACTGCCGCCGCTTGCGCTGCGATCCCGGCGCTGGCCTCGGCGCAGAGTCCGGCTGCCCCCGGATTCACTCTGCCCGCCCTGCCATATGCCACTGACGCACTGGAACCGTACATCGATGCGGCGACCATGCAGATTCATCACGACAAGCATCACCAGGCCTACGTCGACAACCTCAATAAGGCCGTTGCGGGCGATCCCGCGCTAACAAAACTCGATGTCGAGGAGTTGCTGCGGCGGCTGGACACCCTGCCCGCGGCGATCCGCACCCAAGTCCGGAATCAAGGGGGCGGACACGCGAATCATTCGCTCTTCTGGCAGACGCTTTGCCCAGCTTCCAAGAGTGGCAAACCGGCCGGTCCACTGGCTGCTGCCGTGGACAAATCGTTCGGAGGCCAACAGCAACTGGAGGAAAAGCTGCGGGCCGCGGCGGCCGGCATCTTCGGAAGCGGATGGGCGTGGCTGTCCCTGGACGGAGCGAACAACCTGGTGATCGAGACGACTCCCAACCAGGACAGTCCGCTGCTGGCCGGCAAACGTCCGCTACTGGGCCTCGACGTCTGGGAGCACGCTTACTACCTCAAATACCAGAACCGCCGCGCCGACTATTTGGCCGCGATCTTTCACGTCGTGAATTGGGACTTCCTCTCGCACCGCTTCCAGGAGTTCGTCCGATGATCGCAGTCCGCCTCGGATCGCGGCTCGCGAGAAGGTCGCATCGGGCGCTGGCTTTCCTGACCGCGATCGTCGGTCTGTTCCTTCTGACCTTCGCCGATGCCGCTTGGCTGCGGAACTGCCGAGCGCCCGGAGCACGTACGCAGGCCGAACTGGCGAAGCGTCTGGGCCTCACCGACCTCTGCCTGTTCACGGAAGCGCGCTACACCCGGCACCTTTCTCAGGCCGATTGGCACAGCGCATTTCAGGAGTACCCCGGCGCGTTCGAGCACTTTCCCAGCGGTTCGCTCGTGTCGCCCACGGAGCCGGCCAAACGCCATGCGAACCTGGATTGAGAAACAGAAATACCTGATCGACTTCACCCTCTCTTCCCTGGCGCGGCGCAAGGTGAAGAACCTCGGGCTTCTGTTCCTGTACACGGTGATCGTTTTCCTGTTGGCTTCGGTGATGCTATTCACCCAGGCGTTGCGGCGAGAGGCTGCGGCGAGCTTGGCGGGGGCGCCTGATGTCATCGTCCAGCGCATGGTGGCCGGCAGGCACGATCTCATTTCACCCGACTACATTGGCAAACTCGGCAATTTGCGCGGCGTGCGAAAGACGGAGAGTCGCCTTTGGGGTTATTACTACGACCCCATCGAGCGCGCCAACTACACCGTGATGGTGCCGGGCTCCGCAGGCCAGGAGGGTGTATCGACAGGCCGAGTGGCGGTGGGGCAGGAGATTGCCCGCCGGCTCGGCTTAACGCTCAACGGGAAGATCCTGTTGACGGCTTACTCCGGCGAATCGCGGTCGTTCGACATCGCCAGATTTCTTCCCCTTGAATCGGAATTGCTTACCGCCGACCTGCTGCTGATGAGCGAGGAAGACTTCCGCTCGTTCTTTGGCTATCCGGCCGGTCAATACACGGATATCGCCCTGACCGTGGTGAACCCGCAGGAGGTGCACAACATCGCCGGCAAGATCGCCAACCGCTTGCCGGACTCGCGAGTCATCCTGCGCGAAGAGATCCTGCGCACCTACGACTCCATCTTCAACTGGCGGGAGGGCGTCGTGCTGGCGCTCCTTTCCGGCGCCGTGATTGCGTTCGCGATCTTCGCCCTGGAAAAGGCGTCCGGCCTTTCCGCTGACGAGAAGCGCGAAATAGGCATCCTCAAAGCGATCGGTTGGGAGACCGGCGATGTGATCCGGATGAAGTTCTGGGAGGGCGCCCTCATCTCGCTGACGGCATTCTTTCTGGGATACACCGCGGCGTACCTGCACGTGTTCCGGTTCGCGGCGGCGCTGTTCGAGCCCGTGCTGAAGGGGTGGTCGACGCTGTACCCGCAATTTGAGTTGGTTCCGACACTGGACGGCTTCGAACTCGCCACACTGTTCTTCTTCACGGTGTTTCCCTACGCGCTGGCCACCATCGTCCCCATCTGGCGCGCCGCCGTGACCGATCCCGATTCGGTGATGCGGGGCTCGCTATGATCGAGCTTGCCGGCGTCCGCAAAGCCTTCAACCAGGGGCGTCCCAATGAGTTCTGGGCGCTCAATGGAATCGACCTGAACCTCGCTCCCCAGCAGGCGACCGTGTTCTTCGGCCCCAGCGGATCGGGGAAGACTACCTTGCTTACTATCGTCGGCTGCCTCGCGCGGCCCACTGCCGGGCGCGTGCGCCTCAACGGCCAGGATATCTCCGGTCTCCCGGAACGGTTCCTCACCGGACTCCGCCGCCGCACGTTCGGCTTTATCTTCCAGCAATTCAATCTGGTCAGAGGGCTGTCGGCGACAGAGAACGTCATGCTGCCGGCCTATCCGCTGGGCGGCGATTGGAGGGAGTTGAAAGAGCGCGCCGAGACGCTGTTGGACTCGCTGAAACTGAGTCATCGCCGGACGGCCCGAGTGGAGTGGCTTTCGGGAGGCGAACAACAGCGCGTCGCCATTGCCCGCGCCCTCGTGAACGATCCGGAAGTGTTGATCGCCGACGAGCCGACCGCCAATCTCGACACGGCCCTGTCCAACGAGTTTCTCGGCATCCTCGAAACGCTTGCCGGGGAAGGGCGGAGCCTTCTGCTGACCAGCCACGACCCCCTGGTCGTGGAGTCGTCGGTCGTGCGACGGGTCGTCGCGTTGCGCGATGGCCGGATTGTGGGGGATCGATAGATGCTGTTTCGACCAGCCATCATCGCACTGATCCTGGCTTCTTCGGCCAACGTCGCCATGGTGCTCGGCGCCACGCCCTATGCGATGGACGTGATCCGCCACTGGGACATCCGAAGCGGCAGCGAGAGGCAGTTGAGATTGGAGCGGCGGACCTACTTGATGTCGGTGCTGCTCAGCGTGGTGCTGGCTACTCAGTTGTTGGCCTTGCTGCTGTTCGTTTTCAACGCCGACAAGATGGCGCCGGTGTTCATCGGGGCCATGTGCGCGGCGGGCGTTCTGAACGCCGACCCTTATGGATACCCGGCACTGCTTGCCCAAATCGC
>DATJYJ010000033.1:0-11243 GCA_035578025.1 Verrucomicrobiia bacterium | reverse complement strand
ATGCCGCGACCGTGCGAAGACCGAGCGCTTTTTCGGGGATCTGTTCGGTTGGCACATCCAGCAAAACGGCCCCGCCTCAAATATCGACACGTCGGGCGAACGGGGAATTCCGGGACACATCACTTCGCTCAATCACGAGCCATTTCACTACACGATGTTCTACGTGGAAGTAGAAGACGTGCAGGAATACCTCGACAAGGCCGTCGCGTTGGGCGGAAAAATCCTCGTCCCCCCGATCAGGATTCCGACCGGCACGTTCGCCTGGTTCGCCGATCCGGACGGCAACACCATCGGGCTGCTCAAACCCCAGTGAACCGGGCGGGCAACGGCCGCCTAAAACAACAGCTTCAAGGCAAACTGGATCTGCCGCGGGGTGTTCGATTGCGAACTGATCACGCCAAACGTATTGGAGTTGATGCTCGTGCCCGGACCGCCGAAAACTACCTGGTTGAGCAGGTTATAGGCTTCGGCCCGGAACTCCGCGGTCAGGCGCTCCACCGGCCGGAACATCTTGAACACCGAGAAATCTAGGTCCTGCGAAGACGGGTTGCGTACGTCCGGCACGGTCCGGCCCACGTTGCCGAAGGTGAAAGCGGCGGGCTGCGAGAACACCGATATATTGAAATACTGATTCAGCCGCTGAGACACGGGCCCGCTGAGCGCGGCGCTCGAGCCGTTGTTGTTGGGCCGCAGGGTCTGGATATTGCAGCCGGTGCAGTTGTTGGCCGCGGTCACGGAAATCGGAAACCCGGTGGTATAGGTGGAAATTCCGTTCACCTGCCATCCGCCCGCCAGGGCATCCAGCGCCCGGTTCCAGTTCCTGCCCAGGCTCTTGCCGCGGCCGAAGGGCAGTTGGTAAGTGCCGCTGATCACCAGGCGGCGCGATTGGTCGTTGGAAGAGACGGAGCGCTGCTGTTTATCGTCGTAGATGTTCTGAATTCCACCGGTCTGATTGCCGACGTTGGAAATCTGCGAAAAATCGTCAATCAGCTTCTGGCCGGTGAAGGAAACCAGCGTGGTCAGCCCATGGCCGAGGCGCTTCTCCACCTTCAACTGGAACGCGTGGTAGATGCTGTAGCCCCCGGTGGGGTATGAGGCCTGGACAGTGGTGAACTGCGGGAAGGGCGCCAGCAGATAGTAATAAGGGATGGTGGCCGTCGCTTCCGGGCCGGTCGTGATGATGCCGTAGAACGGGTTCGGAACACTCTGCTGGAGCTTGGTCCCGAGCGCGATGTTGGCCGGTGTCAGTTGCTCGAGATTCCATTGGTTTTCGCCGGACTTGTTCAGATGCACGCCCCGGCTTCCGACGTATGCCACGTCGATCAGAATGCTGCCCGGCAACTGGCGCTGGATGTCGAAGTTCCAGTTCTCCGTGTAGGGAACGCTGTTGTCGCCGGTCAGGGGATTCTCGAAAGAGGCGCCGATTCCCGTCAGCAGTCCTTGCGTATTGCCCACCGGCTTGTTGAACCCGTTGGGAAACGGATTGCTGAGGAACCCGGATTGGGTGAGTCCGTTGGGGCTGGAATTGTAATCGGTCGAGGCGCTAAAGCCTTCGTTGCCGATGGTGGCGTTGGCGGGGCGTAAGGTCGCCGCGAAGAAAATGCCGTAGCCGCCGCGGATCACGGTATTCGTCGAGGCCTGAAAGGCGAGACCGAAGCGGGGGCCGAAGTTGCTCCACTGCGGGTCGTACTGTCGGCGGCCGGCGCCGTTTACTCCCACGAAGACGGTTCCGCCCTTGAGGCCGGCGATGCCGGTGGGTCCGGCCAGCGGAGAGGGGATGTTGGTGTCGAAAGTCTCCATGCGGTTATAGCGCTCGGTGCGCGGAATGTCGAGGTCGTAGCGCAGCCCCAGATTGAGGGTCAGCCTGCGCGACACTTTCCAGTCGTCCTGGATGAAGGCACCGATGTATTTGCTCTGGGTGGCGCCGTCCTTGGAGTTGATCAACATGGAGCCGCTACCGCCGCCCAGCAGCAGCGTGGCGATGCTGTTGCCGGCAGTGTTGCTGGCGGAATTGGGATTGGGCCCCTGGGTGAGAGCGGCGCTAAAACTGAAATTGCCGGTGGACGAGCCGGACTCGGTATCGTTGGAGCGGAACAGACGGCCCTCCCAGCCGAAGCGCAGAGTGTGGGCGGAGAGGATGCGTGTGTTCTCCGCCGCCAACAAATGGCTGTCGAAGCCGGGAAAGCGCGTATCGCCCTGCTGGGGATTGCCGAGGCTGTAATAGTTCGCAGGCGCGATACCGGGAAACAGGAGATGGTCGGCGTTGGCGGAGATGGAACTGGGGAAGCCGAGCTGGGTTGGATTGAATCCCAGGCTGATGGAGGTATAGTTCAGCTTGATGCGGGCGAAGCCATAGCGGAACTCCATCAGGTTGGTGGGGCTGAGCGTGAGTGTGTAATCGAGGGCCGCGCTGTTGTTGGTTTGGGCCTGGTTGTCGGGGGAGTTATACTTCTATTGGCACGTTACTGGTACAGGCGGCGGTACATCTCGGCGTTGCGCAGAACCGCCTGGACGTAGTCGCGCGTTTCGGTGAAAGGTATGCTCTCGATGAACTCGGCCGGCTCGCGGAACGTGGCCCAAGTGCGCCATTCGACGACGCGGTTGGGGCCGGCGTTGTAGGCGGCCAGGGTCTGCTCGATGCTGCCGCCCTGGGCGTCGAGCATGGAGCGGAAGATCGACGTGCCGATCTTCAAATTGGGGACCGGCTGCGACAGCGCGCGGACGGAGAAACGCGGCACGCCGGCTTTGCGCGCGTACAGGCGGCCTGTGGCGGGGCGAACTTGGGTGAGGCCGTAGGCTCTGGCCCGGGAGACGGCTTTGGGGTTGAACTCGCTTTCCTGGCGGATCAGGCCCGCCAGGAGGTACGGGTCGAGGCTGCGCTCGCTCGCCTCGCGGACTACATCGCCCTTGTAAGGTAGCGGGAAGAGGAGCTCCCAGAAGTGGCGCGGAGCGGCGGCGATGGGAAGGTTGAGGTAGTCGGGATTCATCGCCTTCATCACCTTCATGGCCTGGTACGGAGCGGGAGCGGAGGAGGCGATCTCCATGGCGAGGAGCGCCGGCTGTCCGTCGTTGCGTGAGCCGTAACGGAGCTCGCTGTCGGCAAGGTCGTCGAGGCCCGCGGCGCGGAGCAGGCGGGAGCGCTCGATGTGAGCGGCGGTAGGTTGCGAGGGCTCGGAGGGGACGGGAACGGCGGCGGAGAGCTTGAGCGAGGCGAGGAACTGGATGATTTCGGCGGTGGGGGCCGGAAGCGGCGCCGTGGAGATTTGGGAGGCGCGCAGACGGTCGCGGGCGACGAGGGCGTAGTAGTGGTTTTCGAAGGCGGCGGCAAGGCGCTGGTAACAGGCGCGGGCGCCGCTGCGATCCCCGGAGTTCTCGAGCTGGCGGCCGAGGAAGTAGAGGGCGGCACCGGCGGTGCCGTTGCCGGAGTAGCTGCGCAGGTGCTCGCGCAGCAGCGGCGCGGCATCGGGCGCGCCGGCGAGATAGGCCTGGAAGGCGACCTTCCAGTGAGCGTTGGCGGCCTGGGGTGCGGCTGGGAAGTCCTGGTAGATCGCCCGTTGAAGAGGAACGTAATCGGCCGGTTGATTGACGATCAGGTACCGGTTGGCGGCGGTGATGAGGGCCTTGAGGCGCCAGGGCGAGCGCGCATAATCGCGGGCGAGGCGATCGAGCGACGACATCATGGCTTGATCGTCTTTGCGGTGCCGTGCGCCCTCGGCCAGGTAATAGAGGCGCTCGGCTTCGGCTTCGGAGGGGGAGAGCTCCAGGCCGCTCAGGTAGGGCCAGGCCAGGGCAGCCTGGCCGCGAAGGTAATCGACCGCGCCGATGCGGACACGCGCCTGATCGCGCTCGAGGCCGGAAGCGGTCTCGGCCACGGATTGGTATTCGCGTTTCGCGGCGATGTATTCCTTGGCGTCCAGAAGGCGGTCCCCGCGGTGGAGAAGTTGGGCGGGAGAACCCATGCCGCGGCCGAGCTCGGCCAATGCGGAGGCCGCGCGGGAGGCTGCCTCGCCGGTGAGGTAGTGCGAGTAGACGCGCTGGTAGGCTTCGGCGGCGCGGTCGGGATCGGAGGCGGCGCCATAGCAATCGCCGAGGTTGACGTCGCCTTCCGGCTGCGGCAGCTCGGAGTAGTGATCGAGCAGGAGCTTGGCGGCGGCGGCGGGATCGGTGGACTGCTCGGCGCGGGCTTCGAGGATCCAGCTCTTGCCGTTGAGCGGGGAGTTGTTGTGCGCCGGGGCGAGGCCGGCGCGGACGGGCGCATAGTCGCCGGTCTCGACGCGGGCGGCGGCGAGATAGTAGGCGGCGTAGTCGGCGATCCGGGGAAGCTGGGCGGGAAGCGGCACCAGCAGGGCAATGGCGGCGGCGTAGTTTCGTTGTTCGTAGGCGGCGATGCCGAGCGCGAGATTGGCCAGCGGAGCTTCCTTGGGATGAGCGGCGGCGTAGTGCTGGATGGCGGCGCGCCGAAGAGAGGTGGGATTCTCCCGCCAGGCGCGAACCAGGCCCGCGAGCGGAGTCGCGTCGGCAGCCGGCGCCGGGCTACACCAGAGGGCCAGGATAATCGTTGCCGAGAAGGTCCGGATTGTCATTGGCGAGCGTGCGCACAAGCTCCAGGTGCAGGTAATCTACCATGCTGGGGCACTGCGAAAAATAGGTTTTGTGGAACGATTCGCGCGCGGCTTCGATAGGTTTGTGGAGGGCGGCGTAGAGGTCGCCGCGGGTGCGGCCGGTCTGAACGAGGTCGGCTTCGTAGAGGCGCATTTCCGAGACCTTGACGCGCGCGAAGCGCTGAGCACGGAGATGGACCTTTTGTTCTTCGACGGATAGCGAGTCCCAAGCGGAAGCGGGTGCCGGCGCGGATGCCGGAGCGATGGAGATCAGCTCCGCGGACGCCGTCTCCGGTTCGGGGGGTGGCGCGGGAAGCGGGTGGAGGAAGCCCGCGACCTGGGCCAGGAGCTCGACGGCAGGGCCCTGGACGGCGCCCCAGGTGTAAAGCAAAGCGACGACGGACTTGCCGGTCTCGACGGGGAAGATGCAGGCGCGGCCGGCGTCGTCGTGCGCCAGCGACTCGACCAGGATGGGGGAGACCTCGGTAGCGGTGGTGGCGCTCGTCTGAGGCTCGCGCGATTGAACGGCAGCGGCCAGGGCCGGGGCGGCGGCGAGGTCGATCTGAAGGTCCTCGCGGCGGGCAGTGCCGCCTTCGATGCGAAAGAGCATCACGCGTTCGGCGAACTGGGTGGCGGCGTCTTCCAGGGTTCCGAGAAGCTCCTCCGCGTCGGCCGCAATCCGGAGCCGGCGGACAGCCTGGTTGAGTTGCTCGGCGTATTCCCGGCGAGCGGCTTCGCGCGAGTCGGCGAAGAGCGTGTCGAGCTCGCTGGTGAGCGCGGCAACGCGGTCTTCGACAAGCCGGCGGGCGGGGGATGTCATCAGGCAGTCTCCGGTGAGTGAGGGGGCCCCAAAAAGCTATTTTAGCGGATGTAAATGGATGTCGGCGCACAGATCGCATTTCGCGAAACGGCTGAACGCCGGGCTCGCATGCGCAGGAACTAATTGACAAGAATTCGTCAGGCGGAGGGAACATGTACAGGAAATTGGCAGGCAGAGCGTGCCGGAAGGTCCTATGGATACCAAAAGGGCCAATCGCGTGGCGGCCTGCCCCAAAGTGGCCATGCCTTCAACGAACAAAACAGAGCAGCCATTCTGAAATCCCGCATTCAACGGGTTCCGGATCAGTACCATCACATATCCATTACGTTAATTTAACGATGGTTAGGCAACTGGCACTCGACTTGCTACATCCAAGTGTGTAGGAAGGGAGGGACCCATGGGGCGACTGAACAAGCAGCTCAATCCGGCACTGACCGGTTCTGAAGCGGAGAAGCTTGATCGGGACCTGCGCAGGCGCATCGTGGGCCAGGACGAGGCCGTCCGCCAGATCATCAGCGTGTACCAGACGTATCTGGCGGGGATGGCCACACCAGGCAGGCCAGTGGGAAACCTGCTGTTCCTGGGCCCGACGGGGTCGGGCAAGACGCGCCTGGTCGAAGCCACGGCGGAGAGCCTGGTAGGAGATGCACGGGCCGTAATCAAGATCGACTGCGCGGAGTTCCAGCACAGTCACGAGATTGCGAAGCTCATCGGCTCCCCTCCGGGATACCTGGGGCATCGGGAGACTCATCCCCTGCTCAGCCAGGAAGTGCTCAATCAATACCACACGGAAAAAGTACGGCTGAGCTTTGTGCTCTTCGACGAAATCGAAAAAGCCAGCGACGCGTTGTGGAACCTGCTGCTGGGCATTTTGGACAAGGCAACCCTGACGCTGGGTGACAACCGGCGGGTGGACTTCTCCAAGGCATTGATCTTCATGACCAGCAACCTGGGTGCATCGGAGATGAACTCCTTGCTGCGTCCCAACCTGGGATTCACCGCCGCGGAAGCAGAGCGCAAGAATGCGGCTGGAGTAGTGGACGAGTCCCTCACTGCCAAGGTGGAGCGCACCGGAGTGGAAGCGGCGCGCAAAAAGTTCACCCCGGAGTTCATGAACCGCATCGATAAGGTGGTAGTTTTCCACCCCCTGGGTGAAAAGGAACTGCGGCAGATTTTGAACATCGAATTGAACGCGGTGCAGGAGCGCGTGTTCCATGGCGCCAATGCAGCGCCGTTCGTCTTCACGGTCACCGACCAGGCCAAAGGGTTCCTCCTTCAGGAAGGCACGGACATGAAATACGGCGCGCGCCACCTGAAGCGCGCGGTGGACCGGAACCTGGTGCATCCGATGTCGAACCTGATCGCTACCGGGCAGATCCGCGGCGGAGACCTGCTGCGCGTGGATTTCGACGGAGAGATGCAGGAGTTGACGTTCTTCAAGGATGCCGAAGACATGCCGACGCACGAAATGGCCAGAATGGCGGGCGTGCCGGCAATCCATTCCGCCGAAGCGGTCGCGACCGGGGCCAGCGTAGAGCAGACCCGGGCCGCCAGCGCGAAGACGACGAAGAGGTAGACGAAGAATTCAGAAGTCAGAATTCAGGAGTCAGAATCGCCGGGCCCGTGCTGCTCGCGTAACTCTGATTCTGACTTCCGTCTTCGGTTTTCCGCCCGGTCTTCCGAAGTTCAGAATTCGGAGCCACGGCCAGGTCTCCTGCGCAGCGCACGTCCATTTCTGACTTCTGTCTTCTGACTTCTGTCTTCTTGAATTCTGTCCGTGCTACAATTCCCGCCAAGTGCCTCTTCCGGCGGAAAAGCAAGACCTCAGCCTCATGCGCGCCATGTTCAGCACGGTGGCGCCACGGTACGACTTCATCACGCGGGCGTTTTCCTACGGCATGGACCGGCAATGGAAGCTCGATGGAGTGAACGCCGTGCGGCTTCCGGAACGTCCGGTGGTGCTCGACCTGGCGGCGGGAACCGGCGATTTCTCGCTGATGGTGCGGCAGCGGTATCCGGGGGCGCGGACCGTTGCGGTGGACCTCACGGAGAGAATGCTGCAGCTCGCGCGCGAACGCGGCGTGGGCCATACGGTGTGCGGAGACGCGGGGCGGCTGCCGTTTCCCGACGCGTCCTTCGACTGCGTGTTCGTGGGCTACGGGCTGCGCAACTTCCCGAGTCTGGACGCGGCCGTCCACGAGATCGCGCGCGTGACCCGGCCGGGCGGGCAGTTCGTCAGCCTGGATTTCTTTCTGCCCGAAAATGCCGCGCTGCGCAGTTTGTATCTGGGTTACCTGTATGCGCAGGGCGCGCTCTGGGGGACATTGCTGCACGGCAGGCCGCGGGTGTACACCTACATTCCCGATTCGCTGCGGTCGTTCGTTTCCATCAGCGACTTTTCCGCGATCCTGGGGGCGAAAGGCTACCGGCGCGTAAACGCACGCCGGTTCATCCTGGGCGGGATCGGATTGCACTGGGCCGAAAAAAACGGCGCGGCGGCCGAAAACCACCATGCCGGTTGAAGGCGGCCAATGAGAGACCGCCTGAACGGTTCGGACTATCGGTTTATCGCGATCTGCCTGGTCTTGTTGGGCGCGACTGTGTGGTTTAGCGCCGGTAACTTTTACAAGGCGTTTCCCGAAGCATCCATAGATTTCAAAGTTAGCCGGGACGGAGCACAAAAGTTAGCCGGGGATTTCCTCGGTGTGCAGGGATACCGGGTCGAAGACTACCGGCACGCCGCGCAGTTCGATTTCGACGACGACGCCAAGACCTTCCTGGAGCGCGTGGCCGGGCTGGAGCAGGCGAACCGGCTGATGGGCACGCGCATCCGGCTGTGGCGGTGGAAGAACCGCTGGTTCCGGCCGCAGCAAAAGGAAGAGTTCCAGGTGGAGATCACGCCGCGCGGCGAGCTGGCCGGGTTCGCGCACGAGCTGGCTGAGGATACCGCGCGCCCCGGCGTCACAAGTGAAAAAGCGCGTGCCCTGGCGGAGACTTTTCTGCGCACGCGCATGCGGCGCGATCCGGCGTCGCTGGACTTCGTCGAGGAGGCCGACGTCACCCGGCCGCACCGCATCGACCGCACGTTCACCTGGAAAGAGCGCGATTTCGAGTTACACGACGCGACCTACCGGATCGCCGTGACCATGCTAGGCGACGAGGTGGGCGACTACAGCGAATACCTCAAAGTCCCGGAGCAGTGGAAGCGCGATTACCAGCGGCTGCGGTCGCGCAACGAAGTGACGCAGGCGGTCGATTCGGTGGCGATGGCGCTGCTGATGGTGGCGCTGGTGGTGTTCATCATCCGGCGGGTGATGCGGCACGACGTGCACTGGCGGACGGCGGCGCTGATCGGGCTGGCCGGGATCGTCCTGGGTTTCCTGGCGCAGTTGAACGAGTTTCCCCTGCACGAGTACGGCTATCCAACCACCGATTCGTACGGCAGCTTCGTGCTGCGGCAGTTGCTGAACGCGCTGCTGGCGGCGCTGGGCACCGGAGGGTTCCTGTTCGTGCTGGCGGCGGGCGCGGAACCGGTGTATCGCGAGTACCTGGCGGACAAGATCTCGCTGAGCAACCTGCTGACCATGCGCGGGCTCCGTACCAAGCGCTTTTTCCTGGGAACGATTCTGGGAATCACTCTGACCGGGATCTTCATCGCGTACCAGACGGGCTTCTATATCGTGGCGTACCGCTACGGCGCCTGGTCGCCGGCGGACGTGCCGTACAGCGATCTGTTGAATACCAAGTTTCCCTGGGCGTTCGTGCTGTTCGGCGGATTCTTTCCGGCGGTCTTCGAGGAATTCGCGTTTCGCATGTTCGCCATTCCCTTCCTGCGCAAGGTGACGCGCAGCATCGCCATCGGCGTGGTGCTGGCGGGGTTCATCTGGGGCTTCGGCCATTCCAGCTATCCGCAGCAGCCGTTCTACATCCGCGGGGTGGAGGTGGGAATCGGCGGCGTAGCGCTGGGAATCATCATGCTGCGCTTCGGGATTCTGCCGACGCTGGTGTGGCACTACTCGGTGGACGCGATGTACAGCGCGATGCTGCTGGTGCGGTCGACGAGCCTGTACTACAAGTTCTCCGGCATTGCGTCGGCGGGGATCATGGTGCTGCCGGTGTTGGTCGCGCTGGCTGCATATCTGCGGAAGGGAGGCTTTGAGCCGGAGACGGGACTGCGGAATATAGACGAGAATTCAGGAGTCAGAGTTCAGGAGCCGGAAGAAACCCACGCGCGCGCGGAAGAGGGGGCGCCCTCTGTTCCATATCAGCCTTTGAGTAACAGGATGCGGTGGGCGGCGGTCGGGCTGCTGATCGCGGGAGTCGGGTGTGCGGCGATTCCGGTAAGCCATTTCGGAGAGCGGCCAAAATATCGGATCGGGATGGAAAAGGCGTTGGCGTCGGCGAGCGGATTCCTGCTCGGGCATGGATTCGATACGGGGAGTTTTTCGAAGGTCACGTTTCCGGGGGTGCATTGGGACGGCAGCGATCAACTGGCGGCGAAGTACTTCGTGGAGCGGCTGCCGCTGGCGCAGGCGTCCGCAATGTTCGAGAAATACCGGCCGGTGCATCACTGGATGACGCGCTATTTCAAGCCGCTGGACGAGGAAGAAGTGTACGTCAGCGTCCACCCGGAGACGGCGCAGGCGCTGGGGTTCTCGCACAAGATTCCGGAAGACCGGCCGGGGGCGGATCTGCCGGTGGAGCAGTCGCGCGATCTGGCGGCGCGCTTCGCGGCGGGGCACGGGTGGGACGTCTCGGCGATGGATTTGAAGGAAAGCTCGTCGGAAAAGAAGAAGGCGCGGCGCGATGCCAGCTTCGAATGGGAGGCGCGGGCGGGCGATCCGCGGAACGTGGGCGAGACGAAGTTCCGCGTGGCGGTGGAGGTGTCGGGCGACCGGGTGACGGGCGCCCGCGTGTTCTGGAAAACGCCGGAAGCGTTCGACCGCAGCCGCGAAGGCAGCAATGCGATATCGATTACCGTCGCAGTGATCCGAATCGTGGCCATCTCGGGTCTTCTGGTTTACGCGCTGTGGCTGCTGATCCAGGGGACGCGGCATGGCGTGGTGCGGTGGCGCACCGGCATTAAGGTGGCGGTGGTGGGCGCGGTGCTGTTGCCGGTCGAGCCACTGCTCTCGCTGGGACTGCTGTACAGGGACTACAACACCGCCAAGCCCATCGAAACGTTTCAGGCGGAGGCATTCCTGGGGGAAGCGACCGGCATGATCGGTAGCTGTCTCGGGCTGGTGATGGCGGGGGCTCTCATTGTGACGCTGTTTCCGCGGGCGGTGGAATCGCTGCGCGGCGCGAACCGGCGCGTGCTGGGCATGGACGCGGCGTTTGCCGTTATGGCGGCAGCCGGGATCGCGCTCCTGTTCCGGCAGGCGCACGCGGCGCTGCTCAGCCGGTTTCACGCGCAGGCGGTTCTTTCGGCGAGCACCCCGGACCTGGTCGCCACCACGGCGCCGGCCGCGGGCGCGATCGCCGGAGCCGTGCATTCCACCATCATGCTGGCCGCGGTACTCGCTCTGGTGGCGGCTCTGTTCGAGCGGGTGAGAAGCCCGTGGAAGCTGGCGGCGGGCGTGGTGGCGGTATGCGCGCTCGTGCCGGGCGGCGTCCATACCCCCGGTGAGTTGGCGCTCGAATATTGCGTCGCGCTCACGGGCGCGGCAGCGCTGGTAGCATTCTGCCGGTACTTCGGGCGGCGGAACTACCTGGCGTACGCGCTGGTGATCTGGCTGGTGGCGCTCCGGGCCCCCCTCGGGGAGCTGCTGGGGAACGGGAACCTGTCGCTGGATGTGCAAGGATGGATCGTGGCGGGAGTG
>DATJYJ010000032.1:0-4593 GCA_035578025.1 Verrucomicrobiia bacterium | reverse complement strand
CTTGCCGAGCGATCGGACATAAGCCGCCGTCTGGCGCATCTCGTGATCGTTCATGGCGCCGGCGCCGGGCATCTCGGTGCCGCGAATGCCGTCTTCCAGGATCTTGAGGAGGGCGGTGTCGTCCGGCGCGCGCGCGAGTTTCGGGCGCGCCAGCATGGGTCCGCGGGCGCCTTCGCCGTTGGGCCCGTGGCACGGGGCGCAGTGCACCTGAAAGAGCTTTTTACCCTGAAGCAGGTCGGCGCGGCCGGACGGAAGCTTCACCCTGGCTTCCGGCTCCGCTGCAGAAGCGGCCAGCGCCATCAGGGCGGCCGCCGCCGGCAACAGTGTCGGTTTCATGCAGGCGTCATCTTATCGCAAGCGGGGCTACTGGAAGGTGATCCCCCTGGCTTCGATGGTGTGGGCGGTGGCGCGGTCGAAGTTGGCGAAGGACTCGGCGAGATCTGCGTAGGCGCGGGTCTCGCGGTTGCGGGCGGTGATCATGTCAGTCTGGCGCTGGAGGACCAGGAAGACGCTGCTGGTGCCGGCTTGAAACTGGCGCTGCTCGCTGGCGTACTGTTCCTCGGCGGAGCGGCGGGCGAGACCGGCGGCCTCCCAACGGGCGCGGGCGGACTCGACGAACTGGAGCGCGCTGCGGACGTCGCTCTCGACGGCGGTTTCGACCTGGGTCTGCTGGGTGCGCAGGCGGCGGGTCTCGGCGTTGGTGTAGGCGAGCTGCGATTCGGCGGTGCGGTTTCGCAGTGGGAAGGAGAGCGTCACACCGACCTGGGCGATGGGGAAGTTCCCGCCAACCATATTGCTGAGCGACTGGCCGTAGCCGCCGGGAAAGATCGGCGGGACGGTGCCGAAGCCGGGGAAGAGCTCGCTAAGCGGGCTCGGCGGAAGCGTGACGGCGTTGCCGGCGAGACCGGCGGCGGTGAGATTGGCGAAGGCGTCGACGCGCGGACGCGTGTTTTCACGCGCCAGGCGGGCGTCGAGCGCGTTGATATCGAGGGCAAGGGAAGATTCGGCGAGCTCCGGACGCTCCGCAAGAGCCCGCTTGATGGCATCTTCGAGCGGCGGGACGGCGGCGTTGGTGTCGAGCTCGGTTTCGGGGATGAGAGCGGCACTCCACATGAGGTCGGACCGGTTCGGCAGCATGAGCGACTTGAGCGCGTTTTCGGTTGTGGTGAGCGCCTGCTGCGCCAGGAAGAGATTCTGCTGGAAGGTGGCGTACTGGGTCTGCACGGCGGTGACGTCGATGGGGGCGAGAAGGCCCTGCTCCGCCTGGCGGCGGTTGCTCTCGAACTGCTGGCCGGCCAGTTTGACCGCCTCCGCCTGCACTTCGAAGGCGTGATAGGCGAAATCGAGCTCCCAGTAGGCCTGGACAGCCTGGGTGACGATATCGATGACACGCTGGCGCAGTTGCTGGGTAGAGAGCTGCTGGTTTTTGCGGGCGACCTGAATGCGATGGCGATTGTCATCGTAGCGGAGGCCGCGCCACAGAGGTTGGGTGAGATTCAGGGTGACTGACGTGGGGTATTGCGGGTTCAGGAGGGTGAAGCTGTTGTCGGTCTGCTGGCGCGAGTTGTTGAAGGTCATCGCGTAGCTGCCGCCGATGGGTGTGAGGCCGCTGATTTGCGGCGCAGCGGCGAGCTCGGTGTTGGTGAGCTTGCCGCTGGCGGTGCCGCCGATGATGGAGGCGACAGGAGTGATGGCGCGTGTGCGGTAGGCGCGGAGCCCGACGGTGGGATCGTAGGCGCCTTGCGCAGCGGTGATGAGATAGCCGGCCTGCTCGCGCTGGATGCGGGAGATCTGGAGGTCGGGATCGTTGGCGAGGACGCGCTCGATGACTTCGTTGAGGCGGAGGGGCACAGAGCCCGCGATGCCGACGCGGGGCCTGAGCTCGACCTGCTGGAGAGTGGGAATCTGGGAGAGGGGGTCGGGGGTCAGGGGTCGGGGGTCGGGGGCCGGGCTCGTCTGTCCGAGGAGAGAGCCTGCCAACCCGGTGGCAACCAGAGCGGCCTTGGTGATGCGGCCGCGGACCCGAGCGAAGAAGTCGCCAAGGTCTTCCCAGAGCGAGTAGAAGACGGGGACGGCGAGGAGCGTCAGGAGGAGACAGAGCGATTGGCCGCCGACTACGAGGACGCCGATGGAGCGGTTTGTCGCGGCGCCGGTGCCGCGCGAGACTACGAGCGGCATCATGCCGGCAACCAGCGCGATGGTGGTCATCAGGATGGGACGGAGACGGTCGCGGTTGGCCTGGATGATAGCGTCGTAGCGGTTCATGCCGGCGGCACGCAGGCCGTTGGTGTGATCGATTTGGAGGATGGCATTCTTCTTGACGATGCCGAACAGGAGGAGCAGGCCGAGGCCGGAGAAGATGTTCACGGTCTGGCCGGTCATCAGGAGGGAGACGATGCCGAACGGGATGGCCAGCGGGAGCGTGAGCAGGATGGTGACCGGATGAATGAAGCTTTCGAACTGGGCGGCAAGGACGATGTACATGAAGATGAAGGCCAGCGCGAAGGCGAGCATGAAGTAATAGCCGGTGCGGCCGAGCTCCTTGGAAGCGCCGACAGTGCCGATGCGATAGCCGGGGTCCATGTGGAGGTCCTGCGCGGCCTCGTTCAACTGCTGGAGTACGGCGGCCTGCGAACCGCCGGGGAGGGTGTTGCCGGAGAGCGTCACCTGGCGCTGGCGGCCGATGCGGTTGATGGATGACGGGCCGGTGCCGGGCTGGATGCGGACGACTTCATCCAGGCCGACACTGCCGACCTTGCGGGAGGGCACGGTCATCTTGGAGAGGCCCTCGACGCCGCCGCGGAACTTCTCCTGGGCGCGGACCACGACATCGTACTGGTCTTCGCCGGCTTTGAATGTGGATGCCTGCTGTCCGGCGACTAATACGTTGAGAGCCTGCTCGATATCCATGACGGAGACGCCGAGATCGGCGGCGCGGGGGCGGTCGATATCGAGGCGGACTTCGGGCTTGCCGCTGCGCAGGGTGGTGTCGAGATCGGTGAAGAACGGAATTCTGCGCATCTTCGCCATGAGGCCGTCGGAGTAGGCGGCGAGCTTGTCGAGATCGGGACCCTGAATGAAGTACTGGATTTCGGCGTTGCTCTGGCCGCTGCTGAGGGCGGCCACCAGCTCGACGCCGGTGTGGATCTCGGACGGGTACTTGCGCATGAGCTCGCGGGTGCGCTGCATCAACTGCTGCTGGGAGAGGCTGCGCTGATCGACGTCGGTGAGCTTGACGTAGATGGAGGCGTTGTTGACGGACTTATCGGCGCTGCCGCCGGCGGTCATGAGGGTGTGGCTGACGCCGGGCAGGCCGCGGACGTCCTGCGCGATGCGCTCGGCCAGGTTGGTGGTGGCGGCGAGGGAGGTACCCTCCGGGGTGCGGATGACGACGTTGTACTGCGACTGGTCGTCGGCGGGAAGGAAGTTTTTGCCGACGAACATGAAGAGCGGAACGATGGCCAAGATGGTGAGCACGCAGCCGGCGAGAACCGTCTTGCGATGGCGCATGCTCCACTCGAGCATGCGGGTGTAGTGCGTGTCGAGGAACTTGAAAATGATGCTTTCCTTGGACGAATGGTGGCCAGGGCTGGGAGACTCGGCGCGCTTGATGAAGCGCGAGCACAGCATGGGGGTCAGGGTAAAGCTGACGAGCAGCGAGACGGCGATAGCGAACGCGGAAGTGAATCCGAAGGAGCTCATGAAGCGGCCGACGATTCCACCCATGAAGCCGACGGGCAGGAAGACCGCGAGCAGGCTCATGGTGGTGGCCATGACGGCGAGGCCGATTTCCTTGGTGCCCTGAATCGCCGCCTGGAACGGCGGCAAGTTCTTCTCTTCGATGTAACGGAAGATGTTTTCGAGGACGATGATGGCGTCGTCGATCACGATGCCGACCATGAGGGTGAGCGCCAGCATGGTGATCTGGTTCAGGGTGAAGCCCATCGCGGCCATCAAGGCGAAGGTGGAGATGATCGACGTGGGGATGGCGACCGCGGCGATGAGGGTGGTGCGGACGTTGGCCAGGAAGATAAAGATGATGATGGCGGCGAAGATGCTGCCCATGATCAGGTGATGGCGGATGTTTTCGACGGCAGCCTTGATGAAGATGGACTGATCGCCGATGATCTCGGCCTTCACGTCGCGGGGCAACATCGCGGAGACTTCTTTCAGGCGATCCTTGACGGCATCGGCGGTGGCGACGGTGTTTTCGCCGCTCTGCTTGGCGACCACCAGCGTTACGGCCGGCCTGCCATCGAAGCGCGCGGCGGAGCGGGGCTCGGCGTAGCTGTCTTCCGCGTAGCCGATGTCCGAGACCTTGACCACGTAGCTCTGGCGGTTGGCGATGGTGATCTGGTTGAACTGGGCGACCTCGGCGATGCGGCCGGTGGTGCGCACGGTGAGCTCGCGGGCGCCTTCGTTGAGATTACCGCCGGGGAGCTCGAGGTTCTGCGCGCGCAGGGCGTTGAAGACGTCGGTGACGGTGAGATTGTAGGCGCGGAGCTTATCGGGATCGACGTTGACGTGGATTTCGCGCTGGGCGCCGCCGACGATGGTGATCTGGCCGACGCCCTTGGTATTTTCCAGCTTCTG
>DATJYJ010000031.1:0-13855 GCA_035578025.1 Verrucomicrobiia bacterium | reverse complement strand
GCCCACTCCGTAACGGAGCTATGGCGCCGCTGTTCGCGGCCGGCATTCCAGAACCCGGCCGCGCGCTCCCGGATGGCGGTGCGCATCCAGTCCGTCACCACCAGCGTCACAAATCGCAGAATGTGGAGCGCGCCCGCGGTACGGGCAACATCGCGGCAGCGGTCGCGGAAGAGCTGTTTCATGGGACCCGCGTAGTCGCGACGGAACCCGGCCGGATAGGCGTAGAGCATCATCGAGTACAGCCGGCAGAAGCCGGCCATCACAGAGGGATTCATGCGTGTTCTCCCGCGAGGCGCGACATCGCCACCGTGACCGCACCGGCGAGCCGCTGAGCTTCCGCGCGTACGGCGCGCCTACCGAACGGGGTCATGCGGTAGTATCGCCGGCGCTCGTCGTCCAGCGACGGGTCGCGGCGTTCCTCGGCTTCCTCGACCAGGCCGGCCGACAGCATGCGTTTGAGGCACCCGTACAACGTTCCCGGCCCGAGTTGCAGCGCGCCATCCGTCTGCCGCGCCACGTCCTGCATGATGCCGTACCCGTGGCGCTCCTCTTCGGCAAGGGCCAACAGAATATGAAAAACGGGCGGTGTCAGGGGCAGCAATTCGCGAGGCGATGGGTTCTTCGGCATAGTTACATCCGCTACGGATATAATGCACCCGGGCGGGTGGCGCTGTCAAGCCTGGTGGGATGGGGGCAAGGACTATAATATTTTCCTGGCAGGAGTCCGCTTCAAGAATCGATACCGGGGCGTGAGCGAACGATCCTCAGTCTGGCAGGGCATGCGAAGGGTGATACATGCTCTGCGTTTGCGCGGACCATTGGCGGCCGATCCCACGGCTCAGATTCTGCACGCTCTGGTGTTGGCTCTGACCATCTGGTCTGCTATCTGGACGATCGCCACGCTGCCTGTTTATCCGGACTCAATGGCCAGGCTGCTCAGGCTGCGATTCGTGATCGTGGCCGACCTGGTTCCGGTAACGACCTTGATTCTTCTTCGCCTGGGTCACTTCCGGCAAGCCGCCTACGTTTACCTGGCCGGCACCTGGATGCACGCCACCTATAACATCGCCATCAACGGTTCGATCCAGATCACCAGCACGGCTTTCTACATCACGCTGCCAATTCTGGCAACGTGGCTGTTGGGATTCAGAGAAGCGTTCTGGACTGCGGGCGTATGCCTGGGCAGCGCGCTGATCTTATCCTTGCGGCAAGAGCCCAATAGCGTTCTTCCCACCGCGCCGCTGAGACCGCCCTTGCTCATATGGGCGAATCTCGTGCAGCTCACACTTACCGCCGCGGCGCCGCTTGCCCAAATTTTGCGGACCCTGCGAGAGACACTGGCGGAATTGCAGGAATACAAGCAGCACCTGGAGCAACTGGTGGAGCAGCGCACCGCGGAGCTGGTGGTAGCCCGCGACCAGGCACTGGCGGCCAGCCGCGCCAAGAGCGCATTCCTGGCGAACATGAGCCACGAATTGCGCACGCCGCTGAACGCGATCCTGGGTTTCTCCAACCTGCTTCGGGAACGCGGCGCTTCGGAGCAGCAGCGCCACGATCTCGACATTATCAATCGAAGCGGAGAACATCTTCTCGGTCTCATCAACGACGTGCTGGATGTGGCGAAGGTCGAAGCGGGCCGGAGCGGACTCGAGATCGCGCCTTGCGACCCGGGAAGACTCATTGAAGATGTGACAGACATGATCCGGCCCCGGGCTTCGCAGAAGGGCCTGGCGCTGCGAGTGGAGCGTCCGCAGGCCCCGCTGTTTGTCCGGACAGATCCGTCGCGCCTGCGGCAGGTGCTGATCAACCTTCTCAACAACGCGGTCAAGTTCACCGATCGAGGGTCAGTGACTCTCCGAATGAAGACCGCTCCGGCAATCGACACGCGAGAAGTGCTATTGACGTTTGAGGTGGAAGACACCGGGGAAGGTATCGCGGCCGGCGACCAGGCTGTGATCTTCGATGCGTTTGTCCAGACCAGCGCGGCAAAGCGCCAAGAAGGCGCCGGGCTGGGCCTGACGATTTCGCGCCAGATTATCGAGCTGATGGGAGGGACCATCCAGGTAGAAAGCGCGCCCGGCCAGGGATCGTGTTTCCGAACGGAAATCAAGGTGGAACGGGCGCAAGAGTCCGAGGTAGATCGAGGCGTGCACCTGGAACGCGTCACCGCGCTAGCCGAAGGACAGCCGGAATACCGTATTCTGATCGTCGAAGATCAGCCGGAAAACTGGATGGTATTGGAGCGGCTGCTGGAGAATGCGGGGTTTCGGGTGCGCGTCGCGCAGAACGGCGCGCAGGGAGTCGCGGAATTCCGAGCATGGCGCCCCCAGTTTATCTGGATGGACCTGCGCATGCCGGTGATGGACGGTATGGAAGCGACCCGGCGCATTCGCGCCTGCGAAGGGGGGCGGGAAGTGAAGATTGCGGCGGTAACCGCGTCTGGATACGCCGCCGAGCGGCGGGAGATCCTGGCGGAAGGCTTGGATGATTACGTCCGTAAGCCGTACCGTCCGACGGAGATCTTCGAGTGCATGGCGCGCCATCTCGGGGTTCGCTATCTCGTCGGCGAGGCGGCTGCAAGGTCCGACGGCGAGGGAGCCGGGGAGTTGATGGCCGAAGACATATCTGCCTTGCCGGACGAATTGCGAAAGGAGCTGGGAGATGCCTTGATAGAGCTGGATCCGGCGCGGATATCGGCGGCGATCGAACGCATTTCTCAGGAAAACAGAGCATTGGGTCTGGTCCTGGCGCGCCACGCGGATCGTTACGCCTTCTCGAAGATATTCCATGCCATGAGGGAAGGCGATGGCAAAGCTCTTCCCCGGCACTGACCGTGTTTGACGTTTTTCGGAGGAAGTCGACATGTCTCGCTATGGGTTTCTGCTCTTTGTATCTTTTCTGCCCCTGGCCGCGCAGAATGCCTCGATCACGGGAACGGTCAGCGATCCTCAACGGGCGCCGATTCCGAACGTCTCGGTCACCCTGACCAACGTGGATACGGGAATCGCGGTCCGCGCCAGCACCGACGCGGAAGGCAATTACGAGTTTGGGTTCGTGCGTCCCGGTAATTACAGCATCAAGGTGGAACGTCCCGGGTTCCAGGCCTATCAAGAGGGCCCGATCAAGCTCGAAGTGGATCAGCGGGCGCGCGTCAACGTGGGGCTGGAGCTGGGTGAAACGACGTCGACGGTGAATGTCGAGGCGGGCGCGGCCGGGGTGCAGACCGAATCGTCCACCCTCGGAACGGTGACGGACACGCGCAAGATTCTGGAGATCCCGCTGAACGGCCGCTTCCTTCTCGACGTGGCGCTGCTCTCGCCGGGGACGATGGTGCCCAGCACCAACAATCGTACGTTTCTCGCCGTGCCCAGCGGGGTCGGCAGCTCCGGCATCAACGCGGCGGGAACGCGCGAGGATTCCATCAACTACCTGTTGGACGGAATCAACCTGAGCGACATGGTGCAGAACCAGATCACGGTGCAGCCGAACATCGACATGGTGCAGGAGTTCAAGGTCCAGCAGAACTCCTTCAGCGCCGAGTACGGCCGCAACGCCGGAATTATCGTCAATGCGGTGACCAGGTCGGGCGCCAACGCCATTCATGGATCGGTCTACGAGTTTTTGCGCAACGAGCGGTTCGACGCCAAGAACTTCTTCGACCCTCCCGGGCCCATCATCCCGTTCAACCGGAACATCTTCGGCTACAGCGTGGGCGCCAGAGTGATCAAGGACCGCACGTTCTTCTTCACCAGCTATGAGGGTCGCGTCGGCCTGGAGGTGGCTTCCATCAAAACCCTGGTGCCGAGCGACGCGCAGCGCGCCACGGTGACCAGCCCGATTGTCCGGCAGTTGCTCGGACTCGTTCCCGGGGCGAACGACCCGACGGGCACGTACTTTGTCGGGTCCGCCCCGCGCAATCGCCGCCAGGACCAGTGGACCGGCCGCGTCGACCACCACTGGTCGTCCAAGGACTTCCTGTACGGTTCGTTCGTGATCAACCGCGACAACCGCACCGAGCCGACCCTGCAAGGCAACAACCTGCCCGGATTCGGCGATCAACGGCCGGCGCAGCGGTACTTCCTCTCGCTCGGCTACACAAGGATTGTCTCTCCGAGCCTGACCAACGAACTGCGCGCCGGTTTCAACCGGCTGAGGATTTTGTTCAACCAGGCCTTTACGGAGGATCCGTCCACCTTCGGCATCGCATCTCCCTCCACGGTGTTCCCGAATGTCACGGTCCCGGGAGCGATGAGCTTCGGCGGCATCAACGGAGAACCGCAGGGGCGCGGCGACAACACCTATCAGTACAGCGACACGGTTGGCTGGATCCGCGGCAGGCACTCCATCCGCATGGGCGGCGAGTTCCGGCGTTTCGCCAACAACGATTTGCACCTGGGCACCGGCGGCATCCTGACATTCGGGACGATAGCGGCGTTCCTGGCCGGCACGCCTACTCAGGCCACGCAGACATCCCTGCCGGTCACGCCGTCGCTCCACGTGAACGCGTTCGGGGCGTTTGTCCAGGACGATTACCGGGTTTCGGCCAGGTTGACGTTGAACCTGGGCCTGCGCTGGGAATACAACGGAGTCGCCTACGAAAAGCACGATCGGCTCGCGATCTACGATTTTTCGAACAATTCCCTGGTCCCGGTGGGCGTAAACGGGGCCCAGCCCTACCGGCGGCGTTTCACGAATTTCGGGCCGCGCGTGGGATTTGCGTACGATCCGTCCGGCGCCGGCAAGACCGTCGTGCGCGGCGGATTCGGCATCTATTACGATCAGCCGACCACCAATATCGTGCAGAGCCTGGGTTCCAACCCGCCGTTTTCCGCGTCCGTGAACAACACCTCCAACATCAGCTTGTCGAATCCGTTCGCCGTGCCTCCAGTGGCCGGATCGGCAATCAACGCCGTCGATCCGAACTTCCGCGACAGCATGGTCCTCTCGTACAACTTCAATGTGCAGCACGAAGCAGCCGGAATCGTGTTTCAGGCGGCATATGTGGGAAGCGAAGGCCATCACCTGCGGATCTTCGGCGATTGGAACCAGGGCGTCAACGGCGTCCGCCCGATTCCCGGCTTCAGCAGCATCAATATTCAGCAGTCGGTCTCGAATTCCAACTACAACGGTTTTTGGCTGAGTGCCAACCGGCGGCTCACCCACAACCTGACCTTCAACACGTCCTATACCTTCTCGAAATCGATCGACAACAACTCGGTGGGCAGTTCGAATCCGCAGGTGCAGGACTACCGGAACCTTCGCGCGGAGCGCGCGCTGTCGGATTTCGACGCCCGGAATCGTTTCGTGCTGAGCGCGATCTACCTGTTGCCAGTCCGGGGCCAGGGCGCACTCCTGTCGCGGCTGGCACAGGGGTGGAGCGTCGCTCCGATCGTCAACCTGCAATCGGGAAATCCGTTCAGCCCCATCATTCAGGTGACGGATACGCGCGGGAGCCTGGAAGCCTTCAACCGGCCCTTCCTCGTGCCGGGTGTCCCGTTGATCCTGCCGAATCCCTCACCCAACCAGTGGATCAATCCGGCGGCGTTCGTGCGGCAGGCCACCGGGTTCGGCGACGCGGGCCGAAACATTCTCACGGGCCCCGGATTTTCGGATGTCGACGTGTCGATCGCCAAGGACACGAAGATCACGGAGCGGGTATCGCTGCAGTTCCGGAGCGAGGCGTTCAACCTGTTCAACCATCCGAACTTCGGGCAGCCGCAGAACAATTTGGCGGTGGCGAGCTTCGGTCAGATTACGGCTACAAGGACGACCCGGGGGGACCTGGGGAGTTCGCGCCAGATTCAGTTTGCGTTGAAGTTGCTGTTTTAGAGTGGAGCGAGATTTCAAGGCGCCCGGCCACGGAGGAGGACAGCAGAGAAGGCTTCGACCGCATCACAATTTTCTATGTTCTTAGAAGGCATGAATCGCGCCGCGCCATCGCAGACGCCATTGCCAAGATCGAGGCGTTCACTTCCGAGATGTCTATTCCCTGAGGTGCACCACTTTCGCCGGGGCGAAGCCGTTGAACCAGGTGGACGATGCGTTGCTGTAGGCGCCGATCCGCTCCGAGTACACCAGGTCGTCGATCTCGAGATGGGGCAGCTCTTCGGATTGAACGATGGTGTCCATGCCGTCGCAGGTCTGGCCGAAGACGGTGCAGAGCTCGCGCGGGCCACTCTTGAAGGACTTGATGCGGTACTGGCAGTGGTCGAACACGATGCCGGAAAAGGTGTGGTAGACGCTGTCGTCGATGTAATAGCAGGTCTTGCCGTCGCGGAAGGCTTTGCCGATGATGCGCGCGACGGCGGTCGCCGCGGTCGCCACCAGAAAGCGGCCGGGCTCCGCCAGGATCTCGATGTCCCTGGTGAAGAGGCGGTCGATCTCGGCGTTGACCTTCCTGGCCAGCTCCGGGAAAGGCTTGACGTGCGGATCGTAGGGCACGGGGAATCCGCCGCCGATGTCCAGGATCCTGATCTCGTGGCCGCGCGACATGGCCTCCTGCCGCACGGCGGCGGCGATATTCAGCGCCTGAACGAAGTTGTCGAAATTGGTGCATTGGCTGCCCACGTGGAAGCTGAGGCCCTCGACCACGAGGCCGAGGCGGAAGGCTTCGGCGATCAGGTCCACCGCCTCCGCCGTGTCACAGCCGAATTTGGAGCTGAGCTCGACCATGGAGCCCGTGTTGGGCACGCGCAGGCGCAGCACGAGGCCGGCGTGTGGGGCGTAGCGCCTGATCTTGCGCAGCTCGTCGAGGTTGTCGTAGGTGATCAGCGGCTTGTATTCGTCGAGAGCCTGGAGGGTTTCCTTGGGTTTGATCGGGTTGGCGTAGATGATCTTGTCCCAGATGTAGTCCTGGCGCTGTTTGGCCGGCAGGCGCTCGATGTTTTCGTGCACCTGGAGGAATTCAGGGAAGGAGGCGACGTCGAAACTCGCTCCGGCTTTATAGAGCGTGCGCACGATCTCCGGCGCGGGGTTGGCCTTCACGGCGTAGTAGGCCTGCACCTTGGGCAGGTGCCGGCGGAACAGGGCGTAGTTCCGCCGGATGATCTCGTGATCGATGACTACGATCGGGGTGCCGTGACGGCGCGCCGCCGCTTGCAGCTCTTTCCGGGTCATCGGACTAAGCGAGCACGGGCTCGGAACCGTCGATCATCTTGACCGGGTTGTGCGTGAAGTACTCCCGGGTGAGCGCCTTCATCATCGTGCCGCGCTGATCGTAGAGGCGCTTCAGCTTGCGCGGCTTGTGGCGGGCGAGGGCGTAGTGAGTGAGCAGCGGCATGGCGATGGTGGTGTCGGTGTAGCAGACCACGGCATCGGGCAGACGGTCGGGGTCGACTTTGCCCCAGCTCACGGCTTCGCTCGGGGTGGCGCCGCTGAGGCCGCCGGTGTCGGGGCGGGCGTCGGTCACCTGGAGGAAGTAATCCTGGCCGAACTCCTTGATGCGCAGCACTTCCTGAATCTGCGGCTCGGTCTGGAGCATGAAGTTTTTCGGGCTGCCGCCGCCCCACAGCACCACGCCGCTCTTACCGCCGCCGCGCTTGGCGGCGAGCACGTAGGCGGTGGTCTCGTTGACGTCGATGGACGGGTTCATGCGCAGCTTGTTGCCGCGCAACTCGACTCCGGCCACGTTCATGCCGATGGTGGAATCGCCGGGCGAGGAGGTGTAGCACGGCACGCCGGCTCGGTAGGCGGCCGCGAGCACCGACACGTCCTTGAGGCCGGCCTTGCGCTCCCATTCGGCGCAGTATTTGCCGAGCAGGTAGTGCAGCTCGGCGGTGCCCATCTCCTTCTGAAATTCGGGCTGGACCAGGATGCTGCGCAGGATCTCGTCGGTGGCCATGAGGCAATCGCTGTAGCCGATGAGGACGTCGTAGACGCGCACGATGTCGTTGTCGCGGAGCTCGGTGTCGTCCATGCGGAAATCGCCCTGGCGCACCGGATAGTTGAGCGCGAAATGCATGTCGTGGTAGAGGATGGCGCCGGTGGAGACGATCCAATCGACGAAGCCGGCTTTGATCAGGGGCACGATCGAGGAGCAGCCGAGGCCCGCGGGCGTGAGCGCGCCGGAGAGGCTCATGCCGATGGTCACATCCTGCTCCAGCATCTTCTGGGTGAAGAGCTGGCAGGCCTCGCGCAGGCGGGCGCTGTTGTAGGCCAGGAACGCGTTGTCGATCACGTCGGGAAACTTCTCGCGGCCGGTGATGTTCCTGGGGAGGATGCGCTTGCCGGCGAGGTATTTTTCACGGTTGGGGCAGCGCTTTTTCTTCAGCCAGTCGGGCATTTCGGCGAGATCTTCGCGGCGGCCGCGGCGCACCAGGGCGCGGCTGTGGGAGGTCTTGGTGGTCTTTGCCATGTTGTTGGAGTTCAAGACGATTTTATCAGTCTTAAGTGAATTATCCTCGACTTATATGACAGTTTCGCGAGAGGCGTGGCAGAGTCCCGCGTCGCTGGGCTATTCGATGCCCGCCGAGTGGGAGCCGCACGAGGCCACGTGGATTGCGTGGCCGCACAATCCTACGGATTGGCCCGATAAGCTCGAGACGATCCGGTGGGTGTACACGGAGATCGTGCGGAAGATCTCGGCGGGCGAGGTGGTGCGGATTCTGGTGAACTCGCGGACGGACGCCAAGGAGGCGGAGCAATATTTGAGGCGCTCCGGGGCGGACGTGAAGCGCGTCGAGTTTATTACGCACGCTACGAACCGCGGGTGGACGCGCGATAGCGGACCTGTATTTGTGCGCAACACCGGGCTCGCAATCGTGCATTTTCACTTCAATGCATGGGCGAAATACGACGACTGGCAGAAGGACCGGCGGGTTCCGGAGACGGCGGCGAAACGTTTGGGGGTACCGTTGTTCGATGCGCGTGCGGACGGGAGGGCATTTGTGCTCGAGGGCGGTGGTATCGATGTCAACGGGCGCGGCACTTTGCTTACCACCGAGGAATGCTATCTGGATCCCAAGGTGCAGGTGAGGAATCCGGGGCTCGATCGTGCGGGATACGAAACTGCGTTTCGCGAGAACCTGGGCGTGACCAACGTGCTCTGGCTGGCCGCGGGGCCGGCGGGCGACGACACCCACGGGCACATCGACGACATTTGCCGATTCGTCAAGCCGAAGACGGTCGTGCTGATCAGGGAGGACAATGCGAGGGACGCGAATTATCGGCCGCTGGCCGAGAACTGGGAGCGCATCGGCGATCTGCGGCTGGAAGACGGTTCGAAGCCGGAGGTGGTGGCGTTGCCCATGCCGGGGCCGCTGTACTTCGACGGCGACCGGCTTCCCGCCAGCTACGCCAATTTCTACATCTCGAACGCGGCAGTGATCGTGCCCACCTTCAACGACCCCAACGACCGCGTGGCGCTCGGCATCCTCGGCGAGCTCTTCACGCCGCGGCCGGTGGTGGGCATCCACGCGGTGGACCTGGTGCTCGGCTTCGGCACGCTGCACTGCCTGACGCAGCAGCAACCGGCGGGCCGATCGCGATGACGCGCCTGGATCGACTTCTGCTTCGCATTCCGCGGCTGCGCCGGATCGTGCTCGACCGCGAGGCGTTCGCCGCGCACTGCGCGCGCCTCGAAGCGGAGCTCGACGCCAACCTCAAGCGGGAGGCGGCGCTGCGTAAGGAGCTCCAGGAGGTGGAGCGCGAAGCCGCCGCACGCGAGCGCGCCATCACGGCCGAGCGCGACGCCGCGGCCGCGCATTGCGAGCGTCTGCAGCGCGAACTCGACGAGAGCGCCGGATTCCAGCGCGTGGCGCTGTCGGCTTCCGAGGCGCCAAAGTCCCTGACCGAGAGGATGCGCTCCGACTGGGATGCGCGGGCGCGAACCGAAGGCACCTTCTTCATCGCGACCGGACGCGACGCCTGGACCGACGAGGCGTTTTTTGCCAGCGGCGAAGAGAACGTGCGCCAGCACATCCTGAACGACATGGAAAACATCTGCCACGGCATGGACCCCAGGCAGATGCGCGTGCTGGAAATCGGCTGCGGCGCGGGGCGGCTGACCCGGGCGCTGGCCGCGATTTTCGGCGAGGTTCACGGCGTCGATGTCAGCCCGGAGATGATCGAGCTGGCGCGCCAGAAGCTGGCAGGGACGAACAACGTCTGCCTCTACGCCAATAGCGGAGCGGACCTCGCCGTGCTGCCGGACCGGCCGTTCCATTTCGCGTTTTCGTACATCGTCTTCCAGCACATTCCGGAGAAGGCGATCGTGGAGAGCTACCTTCGCGACGCGCACCGCGTGCTGGTTCCCGGAAGCCTGTTCAAGCTGCAAGTGGATGGCGGACCGACGGAGGATCGCACTCCCGATACGTGGCACGGCGTCAGCTTCACGGAGGCTGAAGCGCGCGAGATGGCACAGCGCTGCGGGTTCGACCTGCGCTACACCGAGGGCGCGGGGACGCAGTATTTCTGGCTGTGGCTGTTCAGGCGTTGACGGGCTTCGCCGCTTCGGCCAGCATCCAGATGTTGCCGGTGCGATCGCCCTGGCTGAAGACGATGCGGTCGCGATTCACGGCGATCTCGTACCACTGGATCTGCATGTTGAAGGGCGACCGGCGGGTGCCGGAGAAGGCCAGCAGCTCGATCGATTCGCCTTTCGGGCGTTTGGTGGCCGGGTCGAGACGCTGCGCGCGCAGGCTCTGGGCGCCATCGCGGATGGAGACGAAATAGAGGGTATTGCCGTCGGGGGACCAGCGCGGCTTGACATCGAACTTGCCGTCGGTGGCCTGAAACCACTCCGAAACCGGCGCGGCTGCGCCGTCGCGGAATGGCGCGATGTACACGAGTTCCTGGCCCAGATACGAGGGGTTGACCAGAACCCACTTCTCATCCGGCGAAAACATGGGCTGGAAGAGGTCGTATTCGGGGTGGCGCATGATCTCCACGGTCTTACCGGTACGAATGGTGAGCAGATCCACGACCTTGGTTTTGGAATAGCGCTCGATGAGGAGGGTCTCGCCGCCGGGCGCCCACTGCGACAAGTGGATGCGGCCCTCGCCGGTGAAAATCTTCTGGGGAGCGCCGCCCGCGGCGGGCACAACATGGAACGTCACCCGGGGCCCGTCCGAGGTCTGATAGGCCACCTTGGAACCATCGGGACTGAGAATGGGATTGATCTCGTCGACGTTCGAATCCGCAAGAGCGATTTCACGGCCGGTCGCCAGGTCGCGCAGCCAGACGTCCCATTGCGTGCCCCGAAAAGAACCGAAGACCAGTTTGTTGTTTTCGGGCGCGAGGTATGGGTAGGCATCCATGGTGCGGCCGGTTCGCAGGCGAGCCGGCTCGCCAAGCCTGGCAGCGCGGTTGGTGTCGACCGGCAGGCTCCAGAGATCCCAACTCGTATCCGTGCTGGCGAAGACCACGCGGCCGTCGTGCGATACCGACGGAGCCTCCACCTGGGCGCTGCCGCTGGTCAGAGGCTCCAGGCTACCCACGCGGAGGGTTTTCGAATCCACCGGCAAACGCCAAATGTTGGAATTATCGCCTTCGAGGGCCGCCAGGTACACCTCGTCGTTCATCCAGATGAAATTCCGGGTGAAGCGCAGGTTGCCGTCGCGGAACAGATGCCCCACTCCAAGCGGGACCGGTTTGCCCAATTTCGGCACCCCGCCAGCGGGGAAATCGATTGGGCAGGCAAGCAGGTCGAAGGTCGATACCACACCGACGTACTCCAAGCTGAATGCGCCAAACAACAGCAAGCGGCCATCGGGCGACCAGGCGGGTGAGAGGATGTTGGCGCCGGTATTGAAGGCTGAAGATCCGGAAAAGTCGGGCGACAGCAGAAAAGGCGTTCCGTGCGGCACGGCAACCACGGAGAGAGCGCCCAAGAACGTATAGACGACCCAGTTGCCGTCGGGCGAGAACCGGGGATTGGCGCCGGCGGGGGCGATCCTGACCGCCTCCCCGCCGAGCGTGGGCACTACGTAGAGCCCGCCGCCATCGCGGGTGGAGCGGAAGACGATGCGCGAACCGTCCGGCGAGAAGCTGGGCTGCGAGTCGTCGGCATTGCCGCTGGTGAGACGAATCGCTCCACCGCCCGACACCTGCTGCACCCAGATGTTGGAATGATCGTCGCCGGCGCGGTCGGAGGCATAGGCGATCAGCTTGCCGTCGGCGGAGATGGCGGGATCGGCGGTAAGCCCGGTATCGCGGGTGAGCTGGGTGAAGGCGCGCCTGGCAGCCGCGGGCCGCGGGCGCGTGAAGAACCACGCCGCGCCTCCCACGCCGGCAACCAGTCCGACGCCGGCAGAGAGCGCGATCGAGGTGAAGCTGCGGCGGGTGGGAAGGGATGGGGCATGACGAGGCAGTTGTCCGGATTCGGATTCCTGCTGCAGCTCGGCGAGGGCCACCTTGACGTCGTCCAGGTACTGGTAGCGCCAGGCGGGGTCCTTTTTGAGACAGCGCGCGATGATTTTCTCCAGATCGCGCGGGATGGCGGAGGAGAGCTCGCTGACGGGCCGAGGTTCGCGGGTGAGGATGGCCGATAGCGTGGACAGCGTGGTGCCGCCGGAGAACGGGCGCTCGCCGGCGAGCATTTCGTACAGCATCACGCCGAACGAGAAGATGTCGGAGCGGCGGTCGAGGAGCTTGCCTTCGGCCTGCTCGGGCGACATGTAGTCGACGGTGCCCAGGATGGTGCCTTCCCCGGTGGCGGGCGCTGCGAGCATGGTTCGCGTGTCGCCGGACGGCTCGACCGCGGACGCTTCGGCGAACTTGGCGAGTCCGAAGTCGAGCACTTTCACCAGGCCCTTTTCGGTGATCATGACGTTGCCGGGCTTGAGGTCGCGGTGGATGATGCCCGCCGCGTGCGCCGCGGCCAGGGCGTCGGCGATCTGCACGGCGTAGCGGAGCGCATCCTTGAGCGGAAGGCCTTTGCGCGGGATGAGCTGGTGCAGCGTTTGGCCGCTGACAAATTCCATCACCAGGAAGTCGGTGCTCTCGTGGCTGGAGATCTCGTGAATGGTAACGATGTTGGGATGGTTCAAGGCCGAGGCGGACCGGGCCTCCTGCACAAAGCGGCGGAACGACGCGGCGCCGCGACCGGGTTGCAGCACCTTGATGGCGACGAAGCGGTCGAGCTGGGTGTCGCGGGCCTTGTAGACCACGCCCATGCCGCCCTCGCCGAGTTTTTCGAGGACCTGGTAGTGAGAAAGAGTCTCGCCGATCATTGCGGTGTGTACGAGTGTAACCCAGCGCGGGTGGTGTACACTGGCTGAAGCCGGGGATTCTCAGGGGAAATCCCGGGTTCGGAGGGGTATCGATGTTCCGTACCAGTCTGCTGATTCCCGCGGCGGCGGCGGCTCTGGTTGCCGCGCCGGCGCAAGACGTGACCTTCCATAAACAGATCGAGCCGATTCTGCAGGCGCGGTGCCAGGGATGCCACCGTCCCGGCGAGGCGGCGCCGATGTCGCTGCTGACGTATCAGGAGGCCCGTCCCTGGGCCAAGGCGATCCGCGAAGCCGTGCTGATTCGCAAGATGCCGCCATGGTTTGCCGATCCGGCGCACGGGCATTTCGCCAACGATCGCAGGATGCCGCAGGAGGAGATCGACCGCATCGTGGCCTGGGTAGACGGGGGCGCGAAGGAAGGCGATCCGAGCGACGCGCCGAAGCCGCTCAGCTTCACCGATGGCTGGGTGATGGGCAAGCCGGACGCGGTGATCGAAATGCCCGTGGCTTTCCAAGTGCCTGCCAGCGGGACGGTCGAGTACACTTATTTCGTCGTGCCGACGGGATTCACCGAAGACAAATGGGTGGAGAACGTGGAGGTGCGCGCGGGGAATTCGAAAGTGGTGCACCACGTCGTGCTCGAAGTGCGGCCGCCGGGAGTCAAGTACCTGACCGACGCCAAATAC
>DATJYJ010000030.1:0-11513 GCA_035578025.1 Verrucomicrobiia bacterium | reverse complement strand
TTATTGATAGGTCGCTGAGTTGCCGAAGGCGAACACCGCTCCAATTCCGCCGAATTCGATGCCGGAGGCTTGGATCATCGCTGCCATGGTTCCGGTGTGCGAGACGGAGAGGGTCCCCGGAACGGCAAACGTGGCACCGGGGGCCGCGGCAGTAGGTGGCAGCGCGAGCAAAACCACGGGCGGAATCGTGAAGCTTCCATCGGTCACGCGCGCCGTACACGTGAACGAGACGGAGACTGTGCTCGCCGCCGTGGCCCCGGTGAGATCGCTCGTTCCGCTGATGGCGACGTATCCCGCCGGGTCGCCTCCGCTCCAAGTAACGGTCGCTCCGTTCGCCCGCACAATCGTGGTAACGCTGGATTGGTTGGTCCAGGCGAACACGGGAGGCATGTTGTAACTGGCGGTAAACGGTCCCACGTTGGGGCCGCCGGCTCCCGTGAAATTGTATGTGCCGGCTGCCAGCGTGGTGGCCGTATTGTCCAGAACCTGGCCGTACAGGAGAATTCCCGCGCCCGGGCTCGACTTCGAAATCTGCCGGCTGCCGGTGATCCCCGGGCCGTTTACCGTGATGGTTCCAGCGTCCAGGTATTGCACCGTGGCACCGGGAGGTGTGGCCGGCTGTCCGCTCACGTGGGTGGTCACCACGCAGGAACCGTAAGAAACGATGTCGACCTGCGAGCCCTGAGAAGTGCCGGACGTCGTGACCTTCTCGAACACGCCGCCGATGAGGTCCATCTTGATACTCTGCGCCGGAACCGGTCCAATAGCGGATACGTTGGTCACCTGGCGGACCAGCGACAACCCGCCGAAGGCATGCGTTCCCGATCCCAGCCCGCCGCTTGCCTGATTCGGAGCGATGGGGACACAATTCCTGCCGTTCGTGCCGATGGGAATCGAGGTCGCGTTGCTTACCAGGTTCCCGATCTGCATGATGACCGAGTTGGCGCAACCGCTCAGCCCTTGCGGAACCGTCACGTAAATCGTGTCCACGGCGGAGCAGCAGGCGTTGCGGCCGCGAAACAGCACGTTGGCGGGCTGGCCGCCGATGAAAACCTTGAGCGGAACGTTGGTCAGGTCGGCTTGCTGCGCGGGCTGTGATTCGTCCCCGGATACAGGGCCGAGTCCGGTGGCCCAGAGTGTCACGATTTCGCCGGGGTTGGGCGCATTGCTTGGAGAAACCACGGTGTTGGTGGCCGGCAGCGTTGCCACGGCGTCTCCCGAGCCACTGGTGTTCAGCGTAAAGACTCCGATGTTGCTGGCCGCCACCACGATCTGCGCCGCCGCGCTGGCCAGGCCGTTGTACGTGACGATCAGAGTTCCCGTTCCCACCGGCGTTCTGGAAGGAAGAATGGCGGCGATCTGGCCGGCCAGCGAGTAGTACATGATCGCGTCCACCGTGGTTCCGCCGACGGTTACCTGCATCGAGGTGCCGCCGATCGAGGTGGGCAGCGGGAAGGTGCTTGCGACCACCACATTCGACGGGCCGAGATTCTTGCCTTTGACCACGAACAGCGCGCCTTGCGCGATGGCGGAATTGGGAAGTCCGGGCGGAATGTTGGTGGCGGCGTTTTCAATCGCCGTAATCTGGGGTGCGTTGGCGCCGCCGCTGGCGGCGCCGAACGTGGTGTATTGCAAGCCGAGAGAGCTGCCGCTGGTGAAGGAGGTGATCAGCACCTTGGCATAGTTTCCGCCGGTAGTATGCACGGCGAAAACGTCTCCGACCACGAGCGCGGCCGCGTTCAGGGTCACGGTCGTCGAATACGACCCGGCCGGCAGGGTGGACAACGCTTGCTGGGTAAGGCTGTTGTACAGCGTAGTGCCGGCCGTGCCCGAAGTCTTGTAATTGTAGATCCCGACAACGTCGCCTTGAGAGACCACGCTGGTGCCGCTGAACCGGATATCGCCCGCCGAGCTGCCGGCGGCGAAGGTTTCCCCGGTATCGAGGCTGTACCTGTCTCCGCTTACCAGGGTCACGGTTCCCACCAGGTCGGCGCGCGCGGCGAATGGGAACGCTAAGGCAAGAATTACGGGAACTGCAAAACGACGACGCATAATATGCTGCTCCGTAGGAGAAGTTAGGATTACTCCAGTGTTCGCAAGCACCCCTCGTGCTTGGCCGTACAGGATATCATTCTTGCGCCGGACTATCCGGAGTGCTACGTACCGTCGCGTGCTGAGCCACCGTGGCCAACAGGCTGCGACACCTGCAGGCCGGAACGGTAAAGAGCACGTTCACCACTCTATTGGCGCGAGCAGCGACTTTCTTTCAGGCATTTTTAGAGTTTTTCTGTGAGGTCGACACCGGGGCCGCCGGATAGTGCGGTCGCCCCAGAAGACTGGGCTCGAATGCGCCAGGACGGGTACGACACCTTCAGAGGGGCCAATAGGCGACGGGTACTAGGCGTCCTTGTAGGGTTAGAGCCGCGGGAACAAATTCACGTTTTCTTGATTGGTTCTTTCCTCACACTACAAGCTCGCATATAATTGCGTGCCTGGAGGTGATCTATGGGATCACTGCTGCGTAACGTGGGCTCTGTCTGCCTGTTGCTTTCCGCACTCGGCCAAATTCGGGCGCAAAGCGGGGCGCCGGCCAATCCGCGATCGCTGGTAAGAGTCACCCAGGTTAAACCTGAGATGGCGAGCGAGTGGCTGGCCCTTCAAAAGAACGAGGTGAATCCCGCGCTGAAGAAGGCGGGCGTCGTCAGCCGCACAATGCTGGAGACCGTGCTCGGCAATCCGTATGAATACGTGAGCATCATGCCATTCGGAAACTACTCCGAATTGGACGCGGACAGCCCGATCGTCAAAGCCTTGGGTAAGGATGGTGCCGCGCGGCTCCAGGCAAAGACGAGGCGATGCATCGAAAGCCAGGCTTTGTTCGTGAGCACGCGCGTGGAGGAACTCACTTCGATGCCGAAGTCGCCCTCGGCCGTATGGACGTCGGTGCGGTACCGCGTAGAACCCGGGAAGAACCAGGATTACGAAAACTTCCTCAAAGCAGATGTCATGCCGTTGTACGCCAAGGCGAAAGCCGCGGGAAAGATCGCCGGATACAGCGTGTCTCGGAGAGGGCCGGGCGCGAACACGCGCGACCGGATCGTGGTAATCTACGCTGACAAAATCGCGACTATGGAGGCAGGACCCGTCCCCGCGCAGATGCTCGGACAGGAAGCGGCGGCCAGGCTCACTGCAAAGGGAGCCAGCTTGGCTTCGGTCCTCGAAGTAGTCGTCCGACGCAGGATGCCCGATGTGAGCTACTAACTCGATGGGTGCGAATGCGCGCCAACCAGGGCCTTACTGGAGCGCGCTTTACTGGAGGCCTCGGGTTTCCGTTTGCCGAAAACCGGGGAACGGTCGGGCAAGTGAATTCTGCGGCAGGCGATCTCAAGTCGCCGTGGCCGATGCGCACTCATGCCCGTGGACTCTCAGACCCGCGCTCTCAGCAGTGAGGGCAAGTGCGCCACGCTCGGCAGGATGTGCGTATGCGGCTCGCGGCGCAGCGCGTCAATATTGGAAGCTCCCGTCAGCACACCCACCACGGCGCGCAGTCCGGCGTTGGTTCCCGCCTGCAGGTCGAGCGGAGTGTCACCGGCAGCCATAACCTCCGCCACGCTGTCCACCCGTGCCGCCTCCATGGCATGAAAAAGCATAAAGGGAGCCGGCCGTCCCTGCACCACGTCATCGCTGCAAATGGTTGCCGCGAAGTACTCCTCCCAGCCGAGACGCTTGAAGATCGACGCCGTGATGGCGCGATCGAAACCGGTGGTCGTGGCGAGCAGGTAACCGTCGCGACGCATCTGCTGAATGGCCTCTTCAGCTCCGGCGATCGGCGGCACGCTCCGGTAGGCTTCCATCAAATTGGACGAGAATTCGTGATAGACCCTGGCGGTGATCTGGTTGCGGTCGGCGCCCGGTGGAAGCGTTTGTTTCTCCACGAAATAGCGCACGATTTCGAGCTTGGACGATCCCCGCCGCGCCCGTATTTCCTCCGCGCTCGACTCGATTCCGTAATGCGCCAGAGCGCTGCTCAGCGCTTGGGGAACGTCGCCACGGTCTTCGATGATCGTTCCCCCCACATCGAGCACCACGAGCCGGATGCCTGAGACCGGCCTGACGCGCGCAGCTAATTCGCCGGATGGAACGGCAGCAACCGTGGCGAGCGCCTTCAGCGACTGTCTTCTGGAAAGGCTCAACATGACCTCCCGTGAAGCGGAAGAGATATGAGTCGAGCTATCAGAATAGCGCAGACCCGGCTGCGGCGAATCCTTGCCGCCGCCGTTGCGGCCACTCCAGATTCTGCAAATGAAAAATCTCTTCCCTTGATGATCTAGGGAACTTTGGTACATTCCTCGATCAGGTCTCCCGCAAGTGCCACGTCCAGGCCCAGGCGTTCAAAGATCCAACCCACTGCCGCGTGCGACCGCGTCATGCCAATCCTCCTTCCAACTCCGGAAGACCCTGCCAAAGTCTGACCAGATTCCGTTTGGTTTCCCGCACGGTCCGCAAACCCGCCGAAGTGACCCGGAAGAACCGCTTCGCCCTGCCGCCTCGTTCCGGCGTCGCTTCCCCTAGATTCGAGCGGACAAACCCCTTCTTCTGAAGCCGCTCCAATGTCGCGTAGACCGTACCGAAGGTGACGCTCCGCCCCGTCCGCTGCTCGATTTCCCGCGATATCGGCACGCCGTACGCATCCTCGCCCAGCCGAAGGATGGTCAGCATGACCAGGAGCTCAAATTCGCCGAGGCACGAGCGTCCGCCCATTTGTTCGATTATACCGAAGAAATCGCCGTGGACCGCTGGCATAGTCACGCGAACCAAACCGCTGAGCATCCTACTACACTCTTGAAGAGGAGGCTGTTGGCGCAGCAGGTGCGTCATATCCCCCCAATCAACCAAATCTGAAAGGTATTTCCAGTGAAACGACTTTCTGGATCGCTTCGATTCCTGGCAATTTTCCTAGGCTTCTCTGGCGGCGCGCCCGCTCAGCAAGCGCTTGATCTACGGCCGCCCTCGGGCGCGCTGGGCTTTCTCGCCAATCCGTATCGCGCTGGGACCGTGCCCGGCATCCGATTGGAGAATTCCGGCCGGTTCGCTGCGCTCATACGGGCGGACAACCTCTATCTCTCCGCCCGCGATGTGGTGGCGCTGGCGATTGAGAACAACATCGACGTGGAAATTCAGCGATACGGGCCGCTGCTCGCGCGGCAAGTCCTGCTTCGTGCCGAGGGAGGGGGAGCCTTGCGGAGCGTCGGCCTGGGCGTCGCCGCGGGTCCCCAGAGCGTGAGCCTGCTGGGGGTCAATGTCAACGCGGCCGGCACGCCTCTCAGCACCGGCGCCGGGGTCAGCTCAGGCGGCGGCATCGTGACCCAGTTGGGTCCGGCGATACCTTCTTTCGATCCGACCATTTTGATTTTCGGCAACATCGCCCATACCACGTCGGTGCAGAGCAACACGCTGCTCACCGGAACCACAGCTCTGGTGACCAGTACGCGGAGTTTTCAGGCGCAGTACGTCCAGAATTTCGATTTCGGCCTCACCGCGCAACTGAGCTACTCGAGCACACGGATCGGGCTCAACAGCCAGTTGTTCAATCTGAACCCCTATACGCAGGGGTTCCTGGATTTGCAGGTGACGCAGAACCTGCTGCAGAACTTCGGGCGGGCGGTTACGGGGCGCAACATTCGCGTGCAGCGGAACAACGTCAAGGTGAGCATGCTGCAATTCCAGGAGCAGTTGATTGCCACGATCTCCGCGGCGCTGAATCTGTATTGGGACCTGGTGAGTTTCCACGCCGACGTGAATGCCCGAAGCCGTGAATTCGGCGCGTCGCAGGAATTAGTGGACAACACCAGACGGCAGGTGGACATCGGGACCCTCGCGCCCATCGAGATCACGCGCGCGGAGTCCCAGTTGTACACCAGCCAACAGGACCTGGTTACCGCCCGGACCAACCTGCTGCAGCAGGAGGCCATCCTGAAAAACTATTTGAGCCGGAACGGAATTGCGAGCGCGGGTTTGACGAATCTGCATATCGTTCCGCTCGATACCTTCAGTATCCCGGAGAAAGAGCAGGTCCGCCCGTTGGAAGACTGGGTGGGCGAAGCTCTCCAGAAAAGGGTCGAGCTGCAGCAGGCACGGCTAAACCTGGAAAGCAACCAGATGAACCTGGTGGGGATCAAAAGTTCTCTGAAGCCCACTCTGCAGGCCTTCGGAGAGCTGACCAATAATGGCCTTTCCGGGCAACCGACCGCGATCGGGCTGTCGCAGCCCGGCATCGGGGACTTGATCGGCGGCTACGGGAATCTGCTGCTGCAGATCGCACGCCGGGCCTATCCCAACTATTCGGTCGGCGTGAGCTTGAATATCCCTCTGCGCAACCGTGCCGCGCAAGCGGACTACGCGACCAGTCTGCTGGAAATCCGCCAGAACGAGCTGAATTTGCGCAAAAACATCAATCAGATTCGCGTGGAGGTTCAGAACGCCCTGGTTGGGCTGGAGCAGGCGCGCGCCCGCTACGATGCGGCCGCCAAAGCCCGGGTGCTTCAGGAGCAGACTCTGGCGGGGGACCGGAGAAGGTTCGAACTAGGGGCCGCCATCGCGTACCAGGTGGTCACGGACCAGCGCGATCTGGCGTCGGCGGAAAGTGCGGAGGTGCAGAGTATGGCCAATTACACCCATGCGCGGATCGCGCTCGAACAAGCGATCGGCACGTCGCTCGAGGTAAACCAGGTCTCGGTCAGCGAGGCCTTGCAGGGGAGCGTCTCCCAGCCCTCGGCCCTGCCCGCGGAATTGCCCAAGGAGGCACGTCCATGAGCCTGCTCAGAAAATCTCTGGCAGTCTGGCTGTCGGCGGTGTGGGCCGCGTGTCCAGGCTGGGCGCAGGAGCGGTCCATCGCTCCCGTGCGTTCGTCGGCGTTTTCCGTCTTCCGGCCGTATTACCCGGTGGACGTTCCGCCCATACGCCTGGGCAACAGCCCGCGCCTGGCTAGCCTGGTCCGTGCGGGAATACTCTATCTCAGCGCGGAGGATGCCATCGCGCTGGCGCTCGAGAACAACATCGATCTCGAGATCGTCCGCTACAATCCGCTGATGCTGGAATGGAACCTGACGCGCGCCAGGGCGGGCGGCCTGTTGCCGGGCGTGCCCAGCAACGCTTCGCAGGCTGGATCGGTGGCCTCCGGCCAGGGCGTCGCGGGCAGCCAGCAGGCGGCGGGCGTGAACATTCCGGGATCGACCTCCGGCCGCACGCAATCCACCAATGCGACCGTCTCGCAGGTGGGAGCCGTCACCCAGACTCTCGACCCCATCGTGCAGGAATCCAGCACGTTCAGCCATACCACCACGGTGCAGCCGAATTCGCAGCAGAGCCTCACACCGGTGCTGGTCTCCGATTCACGCGCGCACTCCGCCAGCGTTCAGCAAGGGCTGCTCACGGGCGGCAGCGTGACGGTGAGTTTCACCGAGCACTGGTTAAACGAAAACGCGTTAACGGATGTGCTGAACCCCTCTTCGGCTCCGTCTCTTTCCGTGTCGGTGCAGCACAATCTGCTGCAAGGGTTCGGGCGCGCAGTGAATGAGCGCACCATTACAGTGGCCCGAATGAACCTGAATTCCTCCGACCTGAGCTTTCGAAACACGGTGGTCAACGTCGTTGCCCAAGTGTTGAACTCGTACTACACGATGGCCGCGTCATACGAAGACGTGAAGGCGAAGAGCCTTGCGGCGGAGACAGCTACCACGTTTCTTGCCGATGTGAGGGAACGGGCGCGAATCGGAACCGTGGCTCCCTCGGACGTCATTGCCCCCGAGGGCCAGGCCGTTTCGGCGGAAGAGGCACGCCTGCTTTCCGAGACGAGTTTGGAACAACAGGAGATTCAGTTGAAGAACCTGCTGAGCCGCGATGGAACGGCGGACCCCATTCTGCGTACGGTGCGGATCGTGCCGCTCGATCCGGTCCGCGTTCCCGAGCGCGAAGATCTTGCCTCGGTGGAGCAACTGATCGCGCTGGCTTGGGCCAACCGGCCGGACCTGGCTTTGGAAAAAGAGAACGAGGCTGCCAGCGTCATCAACAATCTCGGAACCCGCAGCGCACTGCTGCCCACGGGCATTGTCTTTGGGGGCGTGAGCTCCGCGGGATTGGCCGGAACGCCGCATCCCTTGACGATTGATGGCGTCACACTGCAGGCGCCCGACTCGCTGGTGGGAGGTCTGGGAAAGGCGATGGGGCAGGTGGTCCGCTTCAATTACCCCTCGGAACGGGTGGGGGCTGCGTACTTCACGCCGCTGAGGAACCGGCAGGCGCTGGCCGACTATGCCATCGACGAGTTGACCCTTCGCCAGACCCAATTGCTTACACGCAAGGATTTCAACCAGGTCCAGGTGGACGTGGCGAACTACGTTACGGCCTTGCGCCAGGCCCTTGCGCGTTACCAGGCTGCGGTGCAAAACCGCATCCTCCAGGAGCAACTGCTCGCGGCCGAGAGCCGGCGTTTTCAATTAGGCGCTTCGATTCCGTATAACGTGACGCAGCAGCAGAGGGATCTCGTAGCGGCGCAGTCGTCGGAGATAGCCGCGCGCGTAGCCTATATGACCGCCCGCATCGCCCTGGACCGGACCACTGGAACGCTGCTCACCGCCAATCACGTTTCGCTCGAGGAGGCCCGCGAGGGAAAAGTGGCACGGCATCGGTGATCCGGGAGCCATCCGGCATGCAGTGAGCACGCCCATCTGCGGCGGCTGGCTAAGCCTCACCATTGTTCACTCAACTCAACCACAGAGAGGGATGACTTCGGGCTGCGGCAGTTCTTTAGGGATGCCTCCATCCAATCTCTCTTAACGGATCCGTCACGAAGATACATCCGTGACAACGGCACCTTCCCCGAGCGGTGAACTAAACCGCGGGGCGGTATCCAACTGCGAAGCAGCCCCCTAGCTTTGGTGCGGAGCTCCAGGAATACTGGATGCGGTCATCCCAATAACCATCCATTTCATTCAAAGGCCCATCCCTCCCCAGCAAAACACAATCAACACAGAGCTATTTCCCTGCGGTTTAGTTCACTGATCGGTTTGCGCCATTTCGCGGGCCTTCGGCCCATCCGCTCCCCGGGTTCACGGTGCCGCGAAACGGAGCAAACCTTTTTCAGTCACGCCCACTTCCCTCTTTCTTTCGCTGATTCCCCTCCACTTATCCCCACTCGCCCCCACCTCCCCAAAACCCCCGTGCTACCGTCCAATCAGGGAGAGCCTGCGCCCGATCGGCCAGGCCTCCTCGAAGAGCGACACTCTCAGGTGAAAAAACGAACCTGGGAAGTGATTGAAAAGAAAGGAACAGGCCAAATCGGACCAGAATACTCCCTCCGATTCTCGCCTGATATACTCGATGAATACGCGTGACGGGGTGCTGACTGAGGACACCATGAGCCAAGGGACGGATGCGCGTCTAAAAGACCAAACCACAGCCGGCAACTACTTCGTCTCCAACTACCCTCCGTATTCCTATTGGAACGCCGACGCCGTGTCCCAGGCCCGCGAGGCCCTCGACCGTCCTCCCCGCCCCGGAGCGCCCCTCGGAATCTATCTCCACATTCCCTTCTGCCGCAAACGCTGCCACTTCTGCTACTTCAAGGTCTACACCGGCAAGGACGCGGGCGAAATCGACCGCTACCTGGACGCCGTCGTCCGCGAGCTGACCCTCTACGGGCCCAAACCGTTCATCGGCGGAAGAAAACCGAGCTTCGTCTATTTCGGCGGCGGCACGCCATCCTATATCTCCACCCGCCAGCTCAGCCACCTCGTGGACGCGATGAAGCGCCTCTTTCCCTGGGACCAGGCCGAAGAGATCACCTTCGAGTGCGAACCCGGCACCATCACTGAAGGCAAGCTCGAAATCCTGAAACAGATCGGCGTCACCCGCCTGAGCCTGGGAATCGAAAACTTCGACGAGCGCATCCTCGAGGCCAACGGCCGCGCCCACGGCGCCAGGGAGATCGACGCGTCCTACCGGTTCGCGCGCGCCATCGGATTTCCCCAGATCAATATCGACCTCATCGCCGGCATGATGGGCGAGACCGAAGAGAACTGGCGCGACTGCGTCCGCAAAACCGTCGCCATGCTGCCCAACAGCGTCACCATCTACCAGATGGAGGTTCCGTACAACACCACGATATCCAAGGAAATGCGGGTCCTCGGCCAGGATGTGGCGCCGGTGGCGAGCTGGCCCGCCAAGCGCCGCTGGGTCGACTACGCCTTCCGCGAGTTGGAAAAGGCCGGGTACACGATCGCCAGCGCCTACACCGCCGTGCTTGATCCCGAACGCACGAAGTTCCTGTATCGCGACCTGCTCTGGACCGGCGCCGACATGATGGGACTCGGCGTCGCCTCGTTCTCGCACGTCAACGGCACTCATTTTCAGAATGAGCACGATTGGGATCCCTACATCGACCGCCTGCACCGCGGAGAGCTTCCGATCTACCGGGCGCTCACGCCGAACGACGAAGAGCGCATGATCCGCGAGTTCATCCTCCAGATGAAGCTCGGCCATGTCCGCACGGAATACTTCGAGCGCAAGTTCGGGGTCGACGTCCGGCAGCGATTCGCCGCGCCTCTGGGCCATCTCGCCGACGAAGGCTTTCTGCGCATGGAGCCGGACGACCTGCTGCTCAATCGCGACGGACTCCTCCAGGTGGACCGCCTCCTGCACGACTTCTTCCTGCCGCAGCATCGCGGCGCCCGTTACTCGTGAGCCCCCATAACGTCAAATCCCGGAGAGAATGAACTTGGCTCAAAACTACGAAGCAATCGTCATCGGATGCGGTCCCGCGGGCGCGGCGGCGTCGGCCGTCCTGGCCGGGAAGGGACGCCGCGTGCTGGTGCTTGAAAAGGAGAAGTTTCCGCGCTACCACATCGGCGAATCCCTGATTCCTTACACGTATTTTCCTCTGGAGCGAATGGGCCTCGTCGAACGAATGAAGGCGTCGCACTTCACCAAGAAGTACAGCGTGCAGTTTGTCAGCCCCGACGGGCGCGCTTCCCATCCGTTCTACTTCTTCAAGCACCTCAAGCACGAGGCGGCCAACACCTGGCAGGTGCTGCGCAGCGAATTCGACCAGCTCCTGATGGACAACGCGCGCGAGAAGGGCGCCGAGGTGATGGAGGAAGTCACCGTCCGCGAGACGATCGAGGAAAACGGCTACGTCAAGGGCGTGCGGGCGGTGACGAAGGCCGGGGAATCGCTGGAGTTTCGCGCTCCGATGACCATCGATGCCACCGGCCGCGATGCCTTCAGCGTGACCCGCAGAGGTTGGAAGGTACGCGATCCCTACCTGAATAAGATCGCAGTCTGGACCTATTATAAGGGCGCGATGCGCGACGCGGGCGTCGATGAAGGCGCCACGACCGTCGCCTACGTGCCGGAGAAAGGCTGGTTCTGGTATATCCCGCAACACCGGGACATGATCAGCGTGGGCGTGGTGGCCGAAGGCAAATACCTTACCCGGGGCGGGGTGCGTGAGCCGG
>DATJYJ010000029.1:0-5353 GCA_035578025.1 Verrucomicrobiia bacterium | reverse complement strand
CCGCGGGGCGCGGCGCCGCTCATGAAGCGCCTGACCAGCGGCGCACTCGGCGCGACGCGGCGGCGCTTCCATCGCGTGCTCGAAAAACACGGGTGCCGCACGACCGATCACTTCGCCGGGTTCCAGATCACCGGCCGCTTCCGCACGGCGGAGCTGGTGAAGCTGATGGATGCCATACCCGAAGGCAGCACGGAGTTCATGTGCCACCCGGGACGCTGCGGAGAGTCGCTGCGCCACGCAGCCACGCGGTTGAAAGAAAGCCGGGAGCGCGAGTTGGAGGCGCTGGTGGCGCCCGAGGTGAGGACGGCGATGGAGAAGAACGGTATCGAGCTGGTGAATTACCGGGAGCTGCAATAAGACCGGGTTACTTTGCGATCGCCAGATCCACGTTCGCGGTGTACAACCCCGGTTCCAGCGCGCGCGCATCGGTCAAAAAGAAGGTTACCGCACAGGTCAGGATGCCGGAACGCGACCAGCCGGACACGAGCTCCGCTGGAGCCATACCGTCAGACGTGCCGCTGGTACACGACGCCGACTGGGCGCCCTGCGTGGCGCGGGTCGCGCTGCCGCTCCAGGAAAAAGAGAATCCTGCGGCGGGCCGGGCCACGATCCGGATAGCCTGACCGGGTAACGTACGTACCCAGGCCGTGATGTTCGCGGTTTGGACCGTTACGTCGGAGGCGCCGTCCGCCGATACGCGGAAGTGCAGCGGAATCTGGCTTGGGACGACGTATGCTTCCGGCCGGACTTGCACCATCAAGGTCGTGGTGGCGGTGCGCTGTCCGTAACCACAGACGGTGCATAAGGCGACGATCAGCCCAATCGCGCGTTTCATCGGTGGTGCTCATAATTCTTATCGGACACCACGCCGAACGCAATACCAGATTCGCGAAAACGTACCGCGCCATCCCGCTACCTTCGTTCCAGTACTTTTCGTACAGGCTTGTCGGTGGAAGCCACGGCGATCGAGAAGGAAAGCGGCGGAGCCGGCTCTCCGAGACGCACGGCGATGGCAACCACCCCCACGCCCTGCAACGCGGCATTTTCCGGAAGAGTCTTGGTATCCAGGACAAATTCGTAATCGCCTTCACGTATGTTGTAGAAGGCGAATCGTCCGTCCTTGGAGGTAGTCGTGTACCGCTCGCCCGGGCGCATCCGGATGACGATACCATCCAGCGGCGTCCCCTCCGGCCCGGTTACCCGGCCCTGAACGCTGGTCAGCGGGAGCACCTCGAAGTCGGCGCGCGCGACCTGGCGGGGCCGCACCAGGACGGCGCTGGGGGCCATCGCGACCGGATCGTAGTCCGCGGGCAGCTCTGCCAACGACAGCCCCACCTGGTGCTGGCCCTCCGCAACATCGGTGAAGACGTAACGCCCGTCGGCGCCCGTCGTCGCGGTTCGCTGGCCGTCCAGGCTGATCGGGATGCCTTGCCCGGGAACCGGTCCTGCCAGACGCCGCACGCTGACGACGCCCTGCAGGATGCCGGTCAGCGGAACGGCGTTGGCGGTGAATTGATCCAGCTTTTCGTTCGGCAGGCCGCCGCCCCACTGGATCTGCTTGGTCAGCCGGAAGTACAGGCTCCACTGGCTGAGCGCCGCGAGCGTTTCCGATATGGGAATGCCGCCGCCTTGCAGCAGAAAGATGTTCTCCGGGTTGAGGTCCATGTTCAGCCGGTTGCGGAATGCCTCGGTCTGCAGGTTCCAGCCGCGGAACAGCCGGAGCCCGATGCCGACCACCGTGGTGCTGTAAGTATTGGTCGCAAAGATGGTGCGGTTGGCCAGGTCTTTCCCGCCTTCCACATTGGCGTACGCGCTCAGCCTTCCCACGTTGGCCTGAAACGAACCCCGCAGGTAGACGGAATTGCGCTGGTCCGCGCCCGAGGCACGCTGCCAGCGGACGCTGCCTCCGATGAAGAAGTGACGGAGCTGGTACATGTCCTCGATCTCCGCGGAGCGCTGCCGCTGCGACGTCGGCGGCATCACCAGGTTCAGCTCGCGCACGCTCAGGCGCAGGTTGTGGCGGCCCAGGCTTCGTGCCAGCGTGGCTTCGATCTGGCGGTTGTTGGAGGCGACGGGGGCGTCGCCCGGCTGTTGCGACGTGAAGCGGATCACCGAAACCTGGCCGTTGAAGCTGAACTTCGCGGGCAGCGCCACGGTCAGGCCGGCCGACTCGTTGGTGCTGTCCAGCGATACGACGGCCGGATCGTTCTCGAGGTTATTGCGGTAGCGGCTGGCGGAGCCATACAGGTCGACGCGCTTCCACGGATGCAGGTGAACTTCCGCGAACGGTCCGCGGCGGTCGCCCACGAAATAGCCCGCCAGGGGGAAGTACTGCACGCCTTGCAGCACGTAGTTCATGCGGAACGTCAGGCTCTTCGATTCCCACGCCGCGCCCGCGATGGAAGAGGTCACGGCGTGCCTTTGTTCCAGCGGTCGCGACACCTCCGCGTAAATCTTCAGGCGCTTGTCCGGAGTGTAGAGGGACTGTACCGAGAAAGTGCGGACGAAGCCCTGATCCCTTCCCGGAGGAAAGAACTCGGGATTTTCCTCGATCTGGCTGGGGCTGGAATGGAATTGCATGAAACGCGCTCCGACGCGCAGGTATCTGCCGATCTTATGCACCGCGCCCGCGCCGGCGACCGTTTGCGGGGCGATAATCCGGTAAGGCACGCGCGGACCCGCCGCCAGCGTCTCCTCGCCGAGGAAGATCATATACTGCGTCTCGCCGTGCTGGGCCAGCACTCGAAAGCCGCGCGCGGTGATCTCCGGCGTGAAGATATTGTAGAAGGGAAATTCAACCAGGTATGCCGGCGCGCGGAAATCGCCTCCGGTGACGGTCCAGTGGTACCCCATCCAGGGCGCGCCGCGCAATTCGAGGAAATTGTCGCCCGTCACCAGGCGGTTCTGAGCGCTGTAGCCTTCCAGGCTCCCGCTGAGCAGGCCGATGTGCGGCAGAAAGTCCTGAAAGTGCAGCGCCAGTCCCGTGGTGCTGTTGAGGAACTGCTGATCGCCGTTCAGGTAGTAGCCTTGCAGGGCGACCTCTGCCTGCCCGCGACCCTGCGCTTGCGCGCCTGACGCCGCCACCAGCAGCAAGCTTGCTGTAGCCAACACCCGCGCGAGTGCCGGCGGCGCTTGAAACCGGTCCAGCCTATGGTTTCGGGACCGTGACACGAGCGCTGGCCTCCTGGATCTCGCTTCCGCCCAGGTCCACACGCGCGCGCAGCGTATAGTTGCCCGGGCCCGCGGCGAGCTTCAGAGGAAAAATGAAATTCTGATCGCGCCTGGGAAGCACGGGAATGGAGGCGAATTTCGCCGATTCCACTACCGTCCCGGATTCGTCCAGGACGTCGAGATCGCCGCTTGGCCGGTAGTGCATCTCTCCCGGGTTGGCCATGACCACCACGGCGCGCCACCCCTGGGTCTTTGCGTCGGAGACGTACTCTGCCTTCAGGTCTTTCAGTGAGCCTTCTACCGCCGGTTTTCCGACGATTACGTACAGCGCGCTGACGATCTGCACCGCGGTACGCAATCCCGTCCCGCGCACTTCGCTGGCGGTGGGTTGTGTGGTGAAGCCCATGGCGCAGTGATAACTGCGTGCAGGCACGTCGGCGGGAGTGCGCACCGTGTAGCGGACCAGCGTCTGCGCGTGCGCCTCCAGTTCCATTTCCATGGGGTTCATGACCAGCCATTTCCGGCACGAGAATTCGGCCTCCTGCGGCCATTCCGGGCCGAATTGCGGAGTGGTGGATGCGTCGATGTAGAAATCGAGCAGCTCGCCCACGATCCGCACCTTGGCTTGTGAGTCGTTGACCAGGGTCAGAACGCCGGAATGCTGGCCACCCGCGGGAAGCGCAAGCTCCTCGCGCATCGGTGTCAGGCCCAGCCCTACCTGAGCATGTGCCGTGGGAATCGCGAGCGACGCCGCGGCGAAACAGAAGGCTATGGCTGGTTTGCGATATAGGTGAGGGATAGTGTACATGCTGGGCTCATTTGTGCAATTCGCTTCCAGTTGTCGGCCAGGCTGTAGGTGATCGTAACTGTGAAAGTCGAACTGGGATTTGGCTGTTTGCCGCTGGCCACGACGGTGTTGGTCGTGGAGAGCGCAAAAGCTCCGCTACAGGTGGCCGTCCCGCCGGTCCCGGTCACCCGGGCCGAGGTGCAGGTGACCGTAATCGCGGAAGCCGCGATGGCGGGACAGTTGGTCATGGTGGTAGCCCCGGATCGGACCGTCAGATTCCAGGTCTGCCCGTTGGTGCCGTTGTGAGTCCACGAAACGGTGGCTGCCGAGTTTCCCGCGTCCGGCGACACATCGGGGTCCGTCGCCTGAAAACTGATGGTTGCCGGGGAGACGTTCAACGTAAAGTTGGCCAGGGGCTCGACGGAGATGGAGGCGGTGCGGGGCATCGCCACGGGCTTTCCGATCCGCGGCGCCTGCCCCGCGTACGAGGCTAACAAAATCGCTACTGCCGTCCATCCGCCCATAAGTGCTAGGTCGCGCTGATGGTGAAAGTAACGGTCGCGGTGTACGAGCCGGTCGAGTATTGCGGATCGTTGGTGAGATTCCAGCCGACGGAACCGGTGTTGCCGGCACTCGTGGACTTGGCATCGGACCCGAAGGTGCTAACCCCGGTATCGCTGCCGGTGCTGGCCGTCTGCGAGCCGGTGCAGGCCGTTCCAGGGCTAGTCACCGAACAGGTATAGGTAAGGGCATCGCCCGCAGTCGGTGGAGTACCTACCGATGGGCCGCCCGCGGGGTTGAAGTCGCCGGTGACCTTCAGCGTAATCGTGCCGCTGCCTGTACCCTTGCTGGTTCGGATTCGGTAGGTGTAGTTTGTCGTGCCTGTGTAGGGGGCGAAGATGGTGCCAACGTTACTCAACGTGGTTGTGGCCGTGTCGATCCGCAGAGATGCTTCGGCGGCGACATTCAAGGACAGGGTTGTGGTTCCGGTGGTGTTGAACTGGGCGTGCGCGGTGCCGGCCAAAACCAGCATCACGACCGCCAGCGTAATCAGTGGTAAGGGTCGTTTCATCGATTGTGTTCTCCTTCTCCTAAGTGGCGCTAATTACAAATTTGAGACTGGCTGAATAGGTACCTGTGGAATAGGTCGAGTTGTCGGGCACGGAAAGATTCAGCGTGACGGAATTGGGATCCTGGCTGCTGCAGCTTCCTCCCCCGCCGGTACAGGCAGACGTAGGCACCGTCAGCACGGGCGTCTGCAGGGTCGTGGAGGCCGTTTGAGTTCCCGAACAGCCGGTGCCCAGGTTGGCGCCGCTACAAGTGTAGGTCAGTGCTCCGGAGGCGGCGCTCGGCCCGCCCGCCGGGGTGAAGTCGCTGCTGACCTGCACGGTGATC
>DATJYJ010000028.1:0-4774 GCA_035578025.1 Verrucomicrobiia bacterium | reverse complement strand
CGCGGCCGCGGCCCTTGCTTCGCACAATTCGGAACAGCATGATCCCGTATACCGTTTTTCGATGATACGTCGGGAGTGCCGAGTTTCACGAGCCTTGCGGACTATCCGAAGATCGAACCGTTGGCCACCACACCTGCAAAGCTGATCGCGTTGATTCGCGACAAGCCGATGGATTTCGAACCCGGCGAGAAGTGGCTGTACGACAATTCAGGATACGTGCTCCTCACCTACGTCATCGAAAGGTCAGCGGAGACAGCTACGAGAAATTCGTCCGCGAAAATATTTTCGCGCCGCTGGGAATGACGGATTCCGGCTACGATTCCAATTCCGCGATCATCCCGCGGCGAGCGTCGGGATATTCACCGGGCCGCGGGGGAGTGGAGAACGCCGGGTTCATCCACATGACGGTTCCGCAAGGCGCAGGCGCTCTCTACTCCACGACCGGCGATCTTCCGAAAATGGGAGCAGGGTCTATTCGGCGGCAAGGTGCTCAAGCCGGCGTCGCTCGAAAAGACGATCACGCCGCTAGTCTCCACGCCGAGTCCGAAAGCGTAGTTGTTCTTGAACCGGACGACAAACTCGCAGTCGTGGTTCTGGCGAACCTGAATGGCCCGGCCGCGGGCGACATCGCCGACAAACTCGCGGCGGTGGCCCGGGGCGAGGCCGTGACACTGACGAGCGAGCGGAAGGAGATCACGCTCGATTCCAACGCGCTCATGCGATATGTGGGCGCGTATCAGATGCCCGATGGCGGGCCGGCGATGCTGATCGCGCTGGTTCGGCGCAGTCGAGAAGATCGATTTCCAAGGGGTAGGACCAGGAGGCGCAGACATCTACTCTGTCAAATCGGCAAAGGGCTCGTGGGAGTTCCGAATCTGGTTGATGCCCGATGGCAAGGTGCAGCAGGCCAATACCCGGCCGGTGCAGTAGGGGTGCTCCGGCAGGGCGTGGCTCAAGAAGCGTTTTGGGAGCTTACGCGACGGGCACTCGACCAGATGCTCCGCGGCACAACTTACAGGTACGCGCGCAGCCCCTCGTCTATCGCCGCGTCGCCGGTGGATATTCCACACCGTGCAGCGGGCTCCCCGCCTCCAGCAGGGCCTTGACCACTCGGGGGAACTCGCCCTCCGGATGACGCTTCTCCACCAGGCAGTCATACAGCGCATACCCAAGAGAGGTCGCATCATGGGCAGGATCGCGAATGGCCACCGGATGTCGCGGGTGGTCGTGTCGCTCGCCGCGTAGGCCGACACATCAGCGCAGCAGGTTGGCAAAGGCGGTGATGATCAGGGAATTGGTGAAGTCGATGAGGAAGGCGCCGACGATCGGCACGACCAGAAAGGCCTGGGGGGCGGGACCGTATTTCTCCACGAGCTCCTCCATGCAGGCGACCGCGTTGGCCGTGATGCCGAGCATGAAGCCGCAGAATCCGGCGGAAGAGACGGCGGCCTCGTAGGTTCGTCCCATGACCCAGAATGCCAGGGTGACGCACATCGCCCAGCAGAGCGCGACCTGGGCCACGAGCATCGCCAACATCGGAATAGCGAGGTGCGCGAGCTCCCAGAGGCGCAGGGTGATCAGCGCCATCACGATGAACAGGAACAGGGCCACACGGCCGGCGGACTCCACCCCGGCTTGTGAGATGCGGGCGAAGCCGAAGCGATCATTGAGGTTGCGGATGATCGCGGCGACGATCATGGAGCCGATGTAGATGGGCAGGATCACGTGCATGCGATCGAATGCCGCGCTCACCAGGCTTCCGACGCCCATGGAGACGGCCATTACAAGTACCGTCGAGAGCAGCGAGCCGGTGCGCACCTCCGAGGGTGCGGCTTTGGCGGCGAGGTCCACGCGCGCTTTCAGTTTGTGACGGAGGATCAGCCAGCCGCCGATGTATCCGCCGATCAGGCCGGCGACCGCGATGCCGAACGTGGCGGCGGCGAAGGCCACGGAGGTGGCGCCGGCCACGCCCATCTTCTCGAACGTGCCGCCGAAGGCGAGAGCGGTCGCGGGGCCGCCGGCGAGGGCGACGGAGCCGGTCAGGATGCCCAGGCGCGGATCGACGCCGAGGGCCCGGGCGAGCCCGATTCCGAGCAGGTTCTGGAGGAGCGCGCCGAGTGTGGCCGCGCCAAAGAACCAGAGCAGCCTGGCGCCGCCCTCACGCAGGAGCTGGAGGCGCGCGCCGAGGCCGATGGTGGTCATGAAGGCGATCATGAGGAGATCGCGCAGGAGGGTGTCGGCCTCGATATTGGCGATGCGGTCGTGGAGCGCGAGTGTGGCTACGGCATAGACCATGCCGCCCAGGATGGGCACGGGGATGTTCAGGCGGTCGAGCACGGGGACGCGGCGCTTGATCCACGCACCCATCATCACGCCCACCGCCGCGAGGCCGAGCACTTGCACCGCCGGGATCTTCCAGGTGGGAATCATCGCGCAAACTTGCAGTATAGTAGCTCCGATGCGAGTACACCCGTCCCGCGCCCTGATTCTGGTTGCCGCCGCCAGCGCGCTCGCCGACAATTACCCGCGGCAGCCGGGGATCGACGCGCAGCACTACATCTTCCGCGTCACGCTGCGCGACGACTCCGAAGAAATCACGGCGCAGTCCACGGCCGTTCTGCGATTCGTGCAGGATGGCGTGAAGCAGGTCGCGCTCGACCTGGCGAGTCCCAGAGACGGCAAGGGGATGACGGTAGCGGAGGTCAGCATGGCGGGCACGCCGGTCCGGTTCACGCATGCGGCCGACCGCCTCACGATCGCGCTTCCCGCGGCGCCCAGTTCGGGAGAGGAGCGCGAGTTCACGGTCAGCTATCACGGGGTTCCCGCGAACGGCCTGCACGTGGTGAAGAACAAGTTCGGCGAGCGGGCGGTCTTCAGTTGGAACTGGCCCACGCTGGCGCGGCAGTGGCTGCCGGTGATCGACCACCCTTCGGACAAGGCCACCAGCGAGTTCCTGATTACGGCGCCGGCGCGCTACCAGGTGGTGGCCAACGGGATGCTGGTGGAACAGATGGATCTCGGAGACGGGCGCCGCCTCACGCACTGGAAGGAGTCGGTGCCGGTCGCGGTATGGCTGAACAATATCGGCGTGGCCCAGTTCAGCTCACGAACGTTCGGCAGCGCGGCGGGCGTTCCGCTCGAGACGTGGGTGTTTCCCAAGGACCGCGAGAACGGGATGGTCACGTTCGACGGGCCGCTGCGGCAGTCGATCGAGTTTTTCAGCTCGCACATTGGCCCGTATCCCTACGAGAAGCTGGCCGCGGTGGAGGCCGCGCAAATGGGCGGCGGCATGGAGCACGCGAGCGCGATTTTTTTCGGCGAGCGCGCGGTGAGCGGCCGGCCGGCGTTCGGCCTGGTGGCGCACGAGGTGGCGCACCAGTGGTGGGGCGATTCGGTCACCGAGAAGGACTGGGACGACGCGTGGCTCAGCGAAGGCTTCGCCACGTACTTCGCGGCGCTTGCCACCGAGCATTACGACGGCCGGGACGCCTTTGCAGCCACGATGAAGCGGAGCCGGGAGACCATCTTAGAAATGGAGAGACGTTCGCCTGTCGCGGTGGTCCACGACAATCTGCCCGAGATCCAGAACGGCAGGGCGCCGGTGGGGATCGTTTACCAGAAGGGCGGCTGGACGCTGCACATGCTGCGCGGCGTGGTCGGGACCGAGGTTTTCTGGAAGGGCATGCGCGAGTACTACAAGCGGTTTCGCGATTCCAACGCGTCGACGGACGATTTGCGGCGGGTCATGGAAGAGGCGGCGGGCATGGACCTGCGGTGGTTCTTCGAGCAGTGGCTGATGCGGCCGGGGTCGCCCAGAATCGAGTGGTCCTGGCGGTACGACGCGGCGAAGAAGAAGGTCGTGCTGGAGCTGGCGCAGACGCAGCCGGGAGATCCTTATCGATTGGCGCTGGAGGTGTCGATCGGGGGGAGGATCGAGGGGATCGAACTGACCGCGGCATCGAAGAGCTTCGAGGTGGCCGCCGACAAACAGCCGTCGGCCGTGGAGTTGGATCCGAATACGTGGGTGCTGATGGAGGCCAGGCGCAAGTAGGCGGCCGGACTGGACAGGCTGAAGCCTGTCCTACATTCCTTGCAGGTGCTGCCAGGCTTCCTCGGCCTGGGGATCGGGCGGGTGCGGGTGCTGGAGATAAGTGCCGACCCATTGGCGGGCGCGCGGGTAATCGCCGATACGCGCGAAGATTTGGCCGAGGCTGCGGGCGCAGCGCGTGAATTGCGGCTCGTGCGAGATGTGAAGGCCGCACTCGGTCTCCATGTGAGTGAAGATGTCCAGGGAATGCAGAGCTTCGACCCCGGGCGGCGGATGGCGCATCAGGACGATCGACTGCGGGTCCTGGTAGACCAGCTTCCATCGCGCCTGGTTGGGATCGGCCAGGGACGGCGCGAGCAGATAGACGGTGCCGCCCGATGGCTCGAAGGTGTTCATCAAGATGATGTCGATGGCGTAGCGGTCCATGATGGCCTCGCCGCCGGGCAGGCCGTCGGATTCGTCGTGGTTGTAGAGGATGCGGGCGTAATCCTGGAAGACGGACTCGCTCAGGGCGCGGCCGTCGATGAATACGCGCTCCTGGGGCCAGAGCCGCCAGATGAGGTATCCGCCGTATTCGTAGGTGTTGAAGAGACGGCCGGTCACGCGGTGGCGGAGGAGGAAGTCCGCGGCTCCGGAGGGGAATCTCCATTCGGCCACGCGGAATTGCAATCCGCCGCGCACGGCGGCCGGAGCGAGGAGGCCGGCGATCGCCAGCGCCGCGAGCGG
>DATJYJ010000027.1:0-3031 GCA_035578025.1 Verrucomicrobiia bacterium | reverse complement strand
CGGGGGCGGGAGTTGGCGAAAGCGCTCGCGGATCATGGCGAGGCAGGCGCGGTCGTCGGGGACGATGTAGTGGGCAACGCCGCTGATGGCGGTATGGAGGTGCGCGCCGCCGAGGGGTTCGGAATCGATGACCTGGCCGGTGGCACCCTTGACGAGATTGGGGCCGCCGAGTCCCATGAAGCTGGTGCCCTCGACCATGATGATGACGTCGGAGAGGGCGGGGAGGTAGGCGCCGCCGGCGATGCAGGGGCCCATGACGGCCGCAATCTGCGGGATGCGGTAGCGGCGGCGCATCCAGGAATTGTAGAGGAAGATGCGGCCGGCGCCGTACTGGCCGGGGAAGATGCCGTCCTGGTAGGGGAGATTGACGCCGGCGGAATCGACCAGGTAGACGATGGGCAGGCGGTTGCGCATGGCGATTTCCTGCGCGCGCAGGATCTTGGTGATGGTTTCGGGCCACCAGGCGCCGGCCTTGACGGTGGCGTCGTTGGCCACGATGACGGCGGGGCGGCCTTCGATCCTGCCGAGGCCGGTGACGACGCCGGCGGCAGGGGCCTGGCCATGATAGCGGTCGTAGGCGATGAGGAGGCCGATTTCGAGGAAGCGGGCGCCGGGATCGAGGAGGGCGGCGATGCGCTCGCGCGCGGTGAGTTTGCCGGCCTTGTGCTGGCGCTCGATGCGCGCGGGGCCGCCGCCTTCGCGGATGCGGTCTTCGAGCTTACGGAGCTGATCGACGAGCAGGCGCATGTGCGCCAGGCGCGCGGGGTCGGCGGTCATTTCAGCCTGGAGAAGTCGGTGGGGTCCAAGAAGACGGAGTCGACCTTTTGCACGATTTTTCCATTGGCTTCGGAGTCGGCGGACACCTTCTTCCATTCGGGGTCGTTCCGGAAATCGGTCCAGTTCTTGGTGGCGGCTTCGCGGCTGGGGTGGGCCAGGATGTAGATGAGCGTGGTCTTGGATTTTTCCGGGTCCTGGGGGACCCAGTAGCCAACGCTCTCCATGTTGTGGCGGTTGAAGATGGTGATGGTGTGCTCGCGGAAGCGCTTGAGGAGGTCGGGGAGCTTGCCTTCGTAGCAGGTGTAGGTGCGGAGCTCGTAGACGCGGTTCTGGGCGAAGACCCCGGCGGCGAAGAAAAGGGCAAGGGCGGCAAGGCGACGAGTCATGAGGATAGTGTATCTCGGGTTCGGTAGTGGATTGCGTCATTGGCCGCTCTATTGTTTTCAACAACTTCCCAGGTTCGTTTTTTCACTTCGTAGTTTCTCGTCTTGTGTACCCGCGCGAGCGCGACATGTGCTCTCCTCGCCTTCGGGTATACCACGAGGCGGGGACGAGATCAGGGATTCAGACCTGTAAGTATCAGATAGCATGAGGCGTATTGAGTAAAAGGTGCCGTGATTGAAAAAGGTTTACAATCGTGGCTCAACGAGATGACATGCGGCTCGATCTTGGCACCTTGGCTGCGCTACCAGCGTTGTTCCTGCTGCTGATGTGCCTGGTGAGTGCAGGAATTCTGTGGACGCAACGCACCTATCCGGGCTTCGGGCGCTGGACGGTTGGCAATCTGCTGATGGTCTTGGCCTCGCTCCTGCTGGCCTTGCGGCTCGCAGCGCCGGCTTGGATCAGCGTCTTGTTCGGCAATGCGACCTTTCTCATGGGAGCGATCCTCTACCTGGAAGGGGCTCGCGCGTTCCGGGGGTGGACAGTTCGACTGCCGCTCGTGTACGGAGGCGCAGGGCTCGTCATGCTCGGCGTGGTCTATTTCTATTACGTCTTTCCGAACTTAAACGCCCGGGTCGTCATCGCGTCCATATTTCTGGCGCTGGTATACCTACTGGCTTCGGCGGCGTTACTAAGAGGGAACCAGACAGATCGCACCGTCGGGATCACATTCACGTCGAGCATGTTCGGATTGTGCGGCGTGCTATTGATGGGCCGTGCCGTGTATTTCGCGCTTTGGCCTCCGTTCAGCGATATGTTCGCCGACACGTTGCTCAACATGTCGTTTCTTGGTGGGATTTCACTAACAGTTGCAGGATGCTCCGTGGGATTCATTGTATTGACCTACGAGCGGCTGGTGAACGAATTGAAGGAAGCCGAGAGTAAGAGCGCGCGCACGAACCGGCAATTGGCGGAGGCGCTCCGAAACGCGGAAGCCCAGGCAGAACGGGCCGCGAGGGCGGACACCGCGAAGAGCGAATTTGTGGCGATGATGACTCACGAGGTGCGGAATCCGCTGGGGGCAATCATCGCTACGACGGAATTGCTGCTGGAGACGGGACTGACGGGAGAACAACGGGAGTACGGGGAATCTGTGAACCAGTCGGCGCACCGGTTGCTGGCGTTGACGGAAGACGCCCTGGAGCTTTCGCGAATCGAGGCGGGACATCTGTCGATCGAATCGTATAAGTTCGACCTGCACAGTGCTCTGGCGGATATTGTGCGCATGTTCGCCCCGGTGGCGAAGGAGAAGGGGCTGGATCTTTCGCTGGATTATGCAGCGGATGCTCCGCGCCGATTTGTCGGGGACGCGGGACGCATTCGCCAGGTGGCCACGAACCTGGTGGGAAACGCGGTCAAGTTCACGTCGAGCGGCTATGTCCGCGTGAGCGTGACGTGCGAGGCGTTGGATCCGAGGAACGCCAAGGTACAGATCTCGGTCGCGGACAGCGGAACCGGGATTCCGGGGGAGAGAATCGGAACGCTGTTCGAGAAGTTCGGAGGCGCGAGCACGTCCACGTCGGGGAAGCACAAAGGGACGGGAATCGGATTAGCTATTTCCAAGAGACTGGTGGAGGCGATGGGCGGGCGCATTCAGGTGGAAAGCGAGCGGGGCAGGGGATCGAGATTCTGGTTTGAGATGAGGCTGCCGGTCACAGGACGGTGAGAGGTTGTGAAAGAGTGGTTGGACGCCAGAAGGGGAAACATTCGCCGCGATTGCCGAACCCTATTGCGCGCGGCGGGCAAGTGCCAGGCGGGCCTCGGCCAGACGGTGGCGGTGATTGCAGTAGGGCTGAACGTAGGCGATGAAGTC
>DATJYJ010000026.1:0-83088 GCA_035578025.1 Verrucomicrobiia bacterium | reverse complement strand
TAAGTTTCAGGGGTGCGCGATCAGCAGGCTGGTCGCGACTTTGCCAGAATCCTGGCTGCCGACTGCCAGCTGCTTGGATAGTGCTTGGGATCGTTCGCGAGAAACGGGTCTTGCATCTATTTCTGATCGCGAACCGCTGCCCGCGCGACTCGAATACCCAACTTCTGCATCCGAAGTTGGAGGGTCGACCGCTTCATCCCAAGCCGGGCAGCTGCTCCCTTTGGCCCCGAGATTACCCAATTCGCTTCTTCCAATGCACGCAGGATCTGTGCGCGCTCGGTCTCGTTAAGAGTGTCTTGAAGACTTTCGTTGCTGCGGGTATCCGCTTTTGGCGCGGCATCAGCATCGAGTTCGGAGAGCGGTATCGTGAGCACCGGACCTCGGGAAACGATAACAGCTCGCTCGATCACATTCTGAAGTTCCCGAATATTGCCCGGCCAGGGATAGCGGATTAGCGCCTCCATCGCCTCGGATGGGATCGTCTCGATTGCACGATTATTCCTACGGCTGAACTCCTGGGCGAAGTGCCGGACCAGAACTGGGATGTCCTCCTTGCGATCGCGCAATGGCGGAACTCTGATGGGGAAAACGTTCAACCTGTAGTACAGATCGGATCGGAACTTCTGTTCGGCAACCATCGCCTTCAAATCGCGATTTGTCGCTGCGATTAACCGCGCGTCACTCCGCAATGTCCGCGTGCTGCCGAGACGCTCGAACTCGCGCTCCTGAAGTACGCGCAGAAGCTTGGGTTGCAGTTCGAGAGGAATCTCGCCGATTTCGTCGAGGAAAATGGTTCCACGGTGCGCCAGCTCGAATCGGCCAATGCGCTGTGATATCGCGCCGGTGAAGGCCCCCTTTTCATGACCGAATAGTTCGCTTTCCAGCAAGCCAGTGGGAATCGCTGCGCAATTCAATTTCACGAACGCGTTTGCCTTGCGCGAGCTGAGGTTGTGGACCGCTCGGGCAATCAACTCTTTCCCGGTCCCCGTCTCTCCAATGATCATCACTGTCGAGTCCGTGGGAGCCACCGTCTCAACTTCGGCGAGTACATGCTGCAGGGCTTTGCTGTTCCCGACGATCTCGTCAAAATGAAGTTCAGCGCGTATTTCTGATTCGAGATATACGTTCTCGCGCGCCAGCCGGTCTTTGAGTTGAGATATCTCACCGTAAGCGAGGGCGTTCTCCACCGCAAGCGCGATCTGGTTCGCAACTTGGCTCAAGAAACTCAGATCGTCGTCGCTGAAAGCATTTTCTCGAACCGAACCGAGGCCGAGCACTCCCAGCACACGTTCATGGCTGATGAGCGGGAGCATGCAGAGCGATTTGGTTCCCCCGGCCGCGATGGCCGGATCAGCGGCAATGTCTTCTCTAGTGAGTTTGGCAACTTTGCCCGTTCGAAATACAGTTTCTACGGACGTCATCACAACCGAGGCTTTCAGGCCGGGAGCTAATTCTGATTTGCTATCGATTGCCGTCACGCCTAATTCGCCCGTTTCCGGATCGGGAAGCCTGACTCCGACGACGTTGCAGTCCAGGACACGGCGAATGTTGGCCGATATCTCGCGAAGGAGGTCAGGCAAATCGAGCTTGGAGACAAGGCGGTTCGTGATCTCAAGAAGAAGTTTCAATCGGTCCCCAGCGCGCACGAGCGCTTGGTAACGGCCGTTGGCGTCGTCGCGCGACGGCGCTGTTTCGGGAGCATTCGCTCCGGATGGCATAGAAATCCTTTCCTAGCTTATGTCAGAGTACCTCGGGTTGAGGCACATGGGTGAGAGCGCCTACGCGACTTTTGATCCGCCAACTTCCTGGCACCCCGCTGGTTCATATCCTGGCATAGAGGCCTTCCGCTGGCAACGAACCTATTGGATTGGAAGCACTTAGCGATTGGTTCACGGCTTGCGTTTCTTTACGGCAGGAAACGGAATGCTACGGATCACGGTTCATGAAGAGAGCGCGACCTGGCGCTTGAACCTCTCAGGCAAGCTCGCTGGGCCGTGGGTTACGGAAACAGAGAATGTCTGGCGCTCGGTGCTGCGGTCGGGCAAACCGATTGAAGTTGATCTGAACGAGGTCACCGGCGTCGATGCTGCTGGGCGGACGCTGCTCGCTTTGATGCACGAACACGGAGCAATCCTCCGCGCGACCGGCATTGAAATCTCTGCGTTGATCGCCGAAGTTGCGGCATGCCACCCGACCAGGCGCCTTGTTAAAGGAGAGGAAAATCGATGAATACCCAAACAATTGTCCATCCGAAACTGCATCACTATGGGCTGATTACAGCCGACCTGGACCCGATGGTCGAATGGTACCGAAAGGTCCTCGGCATGACCGTCAACCATCGCTCGAAGATTCCGGCGATCGCACGCATGACGCATCAGGGCCCGCCCTTTTCAGCGTTTGCGTTCATCAGCAACGATGAGATGGATCATCGGATCGTGTTCTTTGAAATACCCAAAGCGACGGTCGATCCCGAAAGGCGCCACCACACGGGGCTACAGCATGTCGCGTTCGAATGCACGACTCTCGACGATCTATTGGGAACCTATGTCCGTCTGAAGAGCCTCGGGATTCCGCTGCTTTGGGCCGCCGATCACGGGCCGGGAATATCCCTGTATTATGAGGACCCTGACCGGAACGTCGTCGAAATATTCTTCTACAACTACGACAGTCCCTGGACTGCAACGGAATATCTTAGGGAGGGAGAAGCCGGAAGGCCCGCCCAGATCGATCCGGACAAACTAGTGGCGGCTCGAAAGGCCGGAGCGTCCCCGTGGGAAATACACGAGCGTGCTATGGCCGCAGAGTTCGCTCCAGCCAAGCCGTATGATCCGGCCACAAGCTTCTGAATCTTATTTCCGCTCGGCGACCTATAAGCGCGGGAACAAACCACGGCATCAGCGCAGCGCGCGGCCATTGCGACAGGTGAGTAAACGATGAGTTCCACGACGACAGGCGACCGGCCACATCAACAACCGGAACACGGAGCCGGGGATCCCGGACACGCCCGCCTCGGTCCCGCAGTTGGGGCAGCGGTGCCAGGCAGGAGAAAGCCGGGAAATGCTCTCCGGGCGCTGCGGAACCGCGAGTTCGCCCTATTCTGGAGCGGACAGGCGATTTCACAGACCGGGACCTGGATGCAGCAGTTCGCTCAGGGCTGGGTTGTCACCACTCTGGCCGCGTCAGCATTCGCGCTCGCGTCGGTCAACTTCGCGGCCTCGATTCCTATCCTGATCATGACGCCTTTCGGCGGGGCCGCCGCAGATCGCATGGAGCGGCGCCGGATACTGCTTGTCACGCAGTCTGTGCTGGCCGTACTCGCCGTCCTGATGGGCGTGCTTATCCAGGCAGGTCATCTCCGGCTCTGGCACGTCTGGTCGATTGCAGCCCTGCTCGGCCTCGCCACAGCCTACGACCTGCCGGCGTACCAGTCCTTCTTTCCTCAACTCGTCGAAAAGGAGGATCTGCACCAGGCGATCGCGCTCAACCAAGCGACCTTCCACGGCTCTCGCATTATCGGCCCGGCAATCGCCTCCTGGTTCGTGGCCCGGTGGGGAATGGCGGCCGCATTCTTTGCGAACGGGGCCAGCTTCCTCGCCGTAATCGGTAGCCTGCTAATGATACGGCCGAGGGCGGCAAAGGGTGGCGCGACGGCACACATGCGGTTCTCCATAGCGGAAGGGGTGGGCTACGTCCGTGAGCGTCCGCATATCCTGGCGCTCTTAGGGCTCACCGCCATCACCACGATGTTCGTATTCCCGAACGCGGCGACCCTGATGCCGTTCTATGCGAAGCACGTGCTGCAAATCGGGCCGGGCGGACTCGGCTTGATGATGGCCTTCTCAGGCGCTGGCGCGTTCCTGGGGGCCATATTTCTCCTTGCCCTCCCGCGCGGGTTCCGCATCGGGTGGATTACGACCGCGCTCTTCGTGATCGCCCTCACCCTTTCCGCGCTGGCCTGGTCTCGCTATTTGGCCCTGTCTGTAGCGGCGGTAGCGATCCTCTCATTCGGCATCTCCAGCACCCTCGGGGTTGCCTCGACCATGGTTCAGGAGAGTGTCCCGGACGCGCTCCGGGGTCGCGTGATGAGTCTCTACTCGCTGGCCTTTACCGGTGTGGCGCCATTCGCGGCGTTGGCGATCGCACGGCTGGCTGATGTATTCGGAATGCGTCGCGAGCTTCTATGCGCTGCAGTGCTCTATGCGGTCTGCGGTGTTCTCCTAATACCAATGCTCCGGAGAACGAACCGGGAATCGCCGGACGAACCGTGACAAGCGGCGCTCGCCTCTGTATCGGGATGAGCTGTCCCTGGGCTCCGACCTTCTGCATCACTTCGAGTCCTCTCGACCGCGAGAGAGGATCTAACCTCTCACTAACCGGCGACAAAATCCGCCGCCAAAGAGAGGCGCGTTACAACACTGAGATAGCCGACGGCCTCCAGCTCTCGCGCACGCCGCAAGGGACCCGCATCGATCGGGCGCACCGCCCTCGTCGAAAAGCTGCGCGATGAGATGCTTCGCCTAGACATCGTCGCCAGCCAGGTCACGTGTGTGTTGAGTCGAGCCTTGCTCCGCCCCGAGCGTGCCTATGAACCGGGGATTGAAGGCCTTTACGACCCTCGCGCCGGGTCGCGCCCGTGTTATCTCCTGTGCCACTGACCCCGCTTCCGTGTGGATACGTTCAAATGTCCCGGGATTGATTGGCGTTGTTAGGTCGACTACGATTTTCCTGTCGAGCTGGCTGCCGTAAAAATCTCGCGCATCAAGGACGCAGTTGTAAGGTATGGCGAGGAAGATCACATTGTCCACGATCGGATCATGCGGACCGGTCGCCCTCGCAGCATTGATCTTCTTCGCGAATGCCTCGGCTTGACCGCGGCTCGGTCCGACAATAGTCACCTGGTGCCCGGCCGCTACCGCCCAACTGGCGAAACCTAGCGCGTACGTATCGCTAGCTCCTACGATCGTTATATGCATGCTCATTCACCTCTCGTTCAAGCAGCCCTTCGATTTTGGAGACTCAGAACTTTTTCGCGCTGCTCGCGAATGGAGTTAGATTACTGCAACCCTCCCGAGGCCCTGATCCATGCGCCGCTTACCCACCCTGCATCGTCAGAGGCCAAAAAGACGGCAATCCGGCCGATATCCGCCGACTGCCCAAGCCGGCCCAGGAGAGTTTGCGCAACGAGCTGCTTTTCGACCTCGTTGCCGATCAGCCCAACTCCGCGCGTACCCTCCGTATCCACAGGACCGGGCGCAATGGCGTTCACTCGAATCTTCCGCCCCCCAATTCCATCCCCAGTACAGTAGTCAGAGTGTTCACTGCGGCTTTTGTGGCAGCGTAGACTCCGGAGCCAGGTGTCGGGCTGACGCTGGCTACAGAGCTGATGTTGATTATGCTGCCACCGTTTGGCCCGAAGTATTTGAGTGCTTGTTGGATGGTAAGCATGGCGCCCAGCACGTTAGTGTCAAACAGCCGGCGGTACTGCTCCTCGGTTGAAAAGAGCTGAATCAGTAACGAGGCTACCCATGGCAAGTGAACGGAGAAATAGCATGTGCCAGCAAACGGGCAATCTGTTGTCAAAGCCGATCGCGAGTCCACCTTGAGAATGTAGGATTTGCGGCGTCGTAAGTTTGGCAACGCTCCTGCTTTTGTTCACCGCGAGCAGATGTAAACGATAGACCTTCAAAACAAACAGGAGAAGTCAAATGAATACCGAGATCACCATCCATCCGACGCTGCAGCATTGCGGGCTGACGACAGCCAACCTGGACGCCATGCTCGAGTGGTACCGCGAAGTGCTCGGGCTCTTTGTTCATAACCGCGTCAAAGCGCCAGCCGGCTCACCATTCAAGACGGTGGCGTTTGCCACGAATGATGAGGTCAATCATCGGCTCTCCTTCTTTGAGGCACCCGACGTCTCGATCGATAACGACAGAAACCGCCATGCGCGGGTGCAACACATCGCTTTTGAATACGAGTCACTTGACGATCTGCTCGGAACCTATGTTCGGCTCAAAAAGCTGGGCATGGAGCCCCTGTGGGCTGCGGACCAGTTCTTTCAGACGGCAATTTATTATGAGGATCCCGACGGGAACATCATTGAGCTGAACACGAACAATTTTGCGAACGACTGGACGGTTACCGAACAGTTGAGGGCTTTGCCTGCTCAGGTGCACATCAATGTCGATCCCGAGAAGATGGTCGCGGCGCGCAAGGCAGGCACGTCGGCTTGGGAAGTGCACGAGCGTGCCGTAGCCGGAGAGTTCACTCCAGCCACTTCGTACGAGCTGCATACAACCCGTTGGTAAGCATTCGTCCGGAGAGGCAGACCCGTGGAATCTAAAGCTACCAGGGCGGCGCGCGTTCTGCTGGGGCTCGTGTTCTTCGGCTTCGGGTTGAACGGGCTCCTGCAGCTGTTCCCGCTCCCACCGGCGCGGGGCGCGGCAGCAGTGTTCATCGACGGGCTGGTGGCGAGCCGCTACTTATTCCCGCTGTTGTTCGTGACCTACTTGTTCACTGGCGCCGCATTGTTGACAGGGCGCTTCGTGCCCCTTGCACTAACGATTTTGGCGCCGATTATCGTGAACATCGCTGTTATGCACTTTTTCGTTCCCTCGTCTGGCGCGGAAATTTGTCTGGCGGCGCTCGTGACGGGGCTTGAGATCTTCCTCGCCTGGTCCTGCCGCGCGGCATTCCGGCCGCTGCTGCGGGCGCGTTACGAACTCGTTTCGTCCAAACCCCGTTGAGGCATAGGAGAAACAATGATTGGAAGTAAGCCGTATGCCGAGTTTAAGTACCGCGAAGTCAAAGGCAGCCGAATGGCCTACATTGACGAAGGCAAGGGCGACGCGATCGTATTTCAGCACGGCCAGCCGGTATCGTCATATTTATGGCGAAACGTCATGCCGCATTTGGAAGGAATGGGCCGTCTCATCGCCTGCGATCTCATCGGTATGGGTGGCTCGGACAAGCTCGACCCGTCGCTGGGGCCGGAACGCTATCGCCTCGCCACTCACCGGAACTATCTTTTCGATTTGTGGGATCAGTTGAATCTCGGGAATCGAGTAGTGCTCGTCCTGGACGATTGGGGCGCAGTACTCGGGTTTGATTGGGCCAGGCAAAATAGCCAGCGTGTTCAAGGTATCGTTCACATGGAAGCGATCGCCGCGCCTCTGTTCTGGTCGGATATCCCTCAGTATGGCCACCCTCTGTTCAAAACGCTCCGTTCGCCGGAGGGGGAGCGAATGGTCTTGCAAGAGAACATATTCATTGAAAAGATTCTGCCGCAAGCGGTGATCCGGCAGCTCACCAACGAGGAGTTGAATCATTACCGCTCGCCTTTCCGCAACTCGGGTGAAGACCGCCGGCCGATGCTGTCGTGGCCGCGAAGTCTTCCGATCGACGGCGAGCCCGCCGAGACCGCTGAGGTTGTCAGCAGGAATTGTAGCTGGTTAGCCCAAAGCGATGTGCCTAAATTGTTCATCAACGGTGAGCCAGGGACGCTTGCCCGGGGCCGCCTCCGTGAGATCATCCGCCGCTGGCCTAACCAGACCGAAGTTACGGTCAAAGGCCGAAAGTTACTAGAGGAAGACAGCCCCGACGAGATGGCGGCGGCGATGGCGGACTTCATTACTAGAGTGAGAGGACCGGGCAAACTCTAGAAGCCCTGAAACGATTGGTCGGCGGAATCGAATCTTATCTCGATATTGAAACGAGCCGCCGCGACGCCGAGCAGTGCGTCCATGAGGAGCGCAGCTCCGAACCGAAGAACGAAATCGAGAACGCTCGCCCTTTATTCCTCCGGTTTGGAGTCCAAATGCGCTCGCTTGGATCCGCATCGCTCCTCAAGTGTTCGTTCGCGATTATCAAGCGTACGCCAGCGGAGCCGCATCCGCTGCCCGATCCGCTACGCACGCCGCGTGCCGCAAAATGCGTTCCAGATACCTGCAAATCAGCATGAGATCCACATACGTGGTCGCCTAGCCTGGCCCCGACGTGAGTTGAGAAAGCTTTTGATACAGAGCCCCACATTCGACGCGAATTGGACCTTCCTTTAGGCCGCACTTAAAGGGCCCGAGTGCCGATCAAGATTGCGCCAGCTTTCAATTGCAGCTGTCAAACACTCCCGGATCTTTGTCCCCAGTGCTGAGCCTGCGGGTTTTGGACGTGGGCTGCGGGCGTACATGATATCCGAGCATTTTATCCAGAGGGCTTCTTCAACAACCGTGCCGGGTGTCGGAGCCAAACGCCGGACGTTATGCCAGGCGACCCGGAAACATCGAAAACGACCCACCCAACTGCCCACCCACGAGTGTACCTTTGGTACTTAAATTGAAGTTTTACACGAAAATATTCGCTCTGTATTCAAGGAGATAGCGGGGTACCCCTGATTCGGGACCAGGCGGTCGAATGTCTCGCGGTGGTGATCAACATTCATTCGTAGAGCTTCACGTCTGACGGGCAACAATTCTCGGAACTAATATTTTGAGCCAATGCGGTCCCGTGCAGTCGTTGATCGGGTGGCACTTCCATCCTTCTGCAAACCCAACGCGACTTGGAGCAGCCATTCCCTTCCGCGGGATGGTTTCGGCGGGGCCGTCCAACTTCCTTCCGAAATCCGAGAATTGTTGCCCTGGGTCGGGTCCCGTGGAGCACTGGCGAAGCACGTTCCAAGACTCCAGAATCGACGTTGTCCGGATTCCTGCATCGCGTTGCTCAGCGACCGCTGGTCATCCGTGCGACGAAACAAGATGAACTGATAGCTGCCCAGTGTTTATGCAATCGTGTCGCGACTCACAAGCGTGTGGGAGGGCCGGTCGCAGCAATGGCTTGCCATTTTCGGCAAGCCATGGAGGAGGCGGACAGTGGTCTTCGACTCGACGCGCGCCAACTGGTCCGGATCCTGATGACAAGATGAAGGTCAAGCGTCGATCACTCGCTGCGGCAGCGGCTTGAATTGTTCTGACGGGCTGACGGGTTCGAACAGGCTCCACGCGACAGACGAGCATTGAATAATCCGATGTGTTCAATCCCGCGAGTCGTTTTGGGCTATTGGGGAGCAGTTGTACCGCTTACCCATACGCGGAGGATAGTTTCTAAACAGCTTCGCCACAGGTCTAGCTAGGCAGCGATAGACCTCGTCGGGGTTCCTGCCGATATCGACTGTCGCGTACGCTGCTTTGGACGCGGAGCCACGCCAGATCACTTGTCTTGTGACCTGTTCGGATAGCTCTACGACCAATCTGCCTATATCGATGGTCGACGTCGCTATTCGGGCAGGGCCCAAGATGCTTGCAGATCCCTTCTCCTGTTTAATCTCTGCCTGATAAGCGACGAGCAGATCACCGCCTATCTCAACACGCTGCAAACCCTTAGAGGAGAGCTGCTCGTCCACGGCCCGCTTGATGTTCCGATCTAGGATCTCGCCGCCCACCGGCACGGCTTGATCGGGCAGCCACTGGTACGTTCTGTAAGTATTGAAACTCGCCGAACGATTGTAATCGAATTGAACCTCCTGCGCGAAAGCAGGGGCTCCGAGTGCCATAAATGCCATGAGATAGATCAGTCTCATTTAGTTCTCCTTGTGCTTCACCGTATCGATTGCAAGTCAATGCCCCAAGCTTCGCTCTCACATCAAAAGGTCTTCCGGACCGCGCCGGAGCCACATTTCGGCATTTGGCACATCAATCGCCGACCAGCGTGTCATCGACTATGGCTGCGCCTTTCGCTGCGCTCGACTGCGCTCGCGTCAGTGCTTGTCACGAGACGGCCCTTTCCCGGAGTCGCCGGCGTCGTCCCGGCCGGTGGTCCCGCGAGATGGGCGATCTTCAAAATCCGGTTCTATATACAGAAACCTGCCGCGCCTCTCCACCTGCAGCACTACTGGGCTTCGTCCCGCCATTTCACGGGTCGCGCCGCGCAAATCCTGGAGACTGAAAATAGGTATTCCGTTCATAGAGGCGATTACGTCCCCGGCCGCCAGTCCGGCGCCGGATTCCTCATCGCCGGCAGCCGTCGACACGACGTAGACGCCCGCGGTGGGCCGCAGTCCCATTCCCACAACCAGCGTGATGTTCAGCGTTTTTCCAAATATGCCCAACTCTGAGACGAGGCTCTCATGCGGGTCTATGGACGTATCTTTGTAGTACTGGTCGTCAACGGCTACAACCGGCACCTGAAAGTGAAGCGTCTCTTTTCCGCGCAACACAGTCACCTCAACCGGAACCGCGGGATCGTGCAGATACATAAGCGCGTTATAGTACGGCAGCGCCGAGATGGACGCACCATCGACGGCAGTGAGGATGTCCCGTGGGCGCAGTCCGGCTGTTTGTGCCGGGCTTCCAGGAAGTACATCGGAGATCATGACGCCATATCCCCGGCACAATTCGAGGCCAGCCGCAAGTCCCGGCGTGACTGTCTGCACCAGGACGCCCACCAGGCTCTGCCGGACTACACCGCGAGTTCGCAGTTGATCGTACACGTAGCGCACAACCGCGGCCGGCACAGCGAACCCGAGACCTTGATTGCGCCCATTCTCGCCCATCAGAAAGGTATTAATTCCGATCAGCTCACCTTCCATATCCAGCAGCGGACCACCGCTATTTCCGGGATTGATCGCGGCGTCGGTTTGGATATAGAGCATAGGAAAATCGGGGGTCGGCTGGCGGCCTACAGCGCTGATGATCCCTATGGTCATGGTATTGTCCAGGCCTTCGGGGCTGCCGACGGCAAGCACCATTTGTCCCTGGCGGGGACCCCGCCCCCGTTGTTGAATCGGAATGGTCGGCAGTCCTGTCGCCTCTATTTTCAGCAGCGCGATGTCGGTCTCGCGATTGGCTCCTACCACCACCGCGTCCAGCACCTGCCGTTTTCCAAAGGGTTCACGATTCGCGCCCACAATGACGGGATCCAACTCCTGTCGTTTCCCAAGTAGCGACGGTCCCTCATCCGCGCGTTCAGGTTTCGGCGTCAGCATCACCCGTATGCGGCGCGCATTGTGCACCACATGTTCATTGGTGATGATGTATCCCGAGGCATCGACGATTACACCGGAGCCGACTACCCGGCAAGACTTGAGGCTGGAGCCATCTTCAGCGTTGCCGGGCGCCGAAGAGCACCAGGCGGAAACCTGCACCTGAACAACGGCCGGCCCAACTGTGCCGGCCAATCGCTCCAGAGCGCCGCTGAATTGAATGAGCCCGGCCGTCCTGTCGTCGGCCGCAGCCGCCGCACACGACAACAACAGTAGAATCGCTGAACATCGGCCCACATTTCCTCTTGCACTATTTGTTTCCGGTGAGCCGTGTAAGGTTCGCGGCTGCAACGCTGCGGTCGTACTCTGCTCTCAGCAATTCGGCCTGGGCGCTGAGCATCGAAGCCTCGGAATCCAGGAAGACAGAGCGGTTTGCGGTTCCGATCTCCGCCTGATCGCTGGACACCCGCCGCGCTTCGCTGGTGGCTGCCAGGAGTTCCTTCGCGGAAGCGACTCCGGTTTCGGCCCTGTTCAGGGCGCGGGCGGCTTTTTCCACGTCGATGCGAACCCGATTCTTCAGGCGCTTTAGGTTGTCTTCGGCCTGGGCGATCTCCGCCGATCTCTCGGACACCTGGCCGCGGCGTTTGCCGAATTCAAAAAGGGTCCACGTCATGTGAACGCCAAACGCGCCGTTGTTGCGCGAAAGGAACGGCGCGCCGTTCTGGTAAATGTGTTGCGCGAACGCACCGACATCGGGAATGTATTCGGCCTTGGCGCCGCGGAGCGCAGCGCGTAATTTTTCGAGTTGATGGGTTGCGGTCTCAACCTCGGGATTATTCGCGAAGGCCGTGTTTACCACGGCTTCGGTCTCCAGCGAAACGCCGGTGACCGCTTCCTCCGCCCGTACCAGTTCCAGGCCGGCATCCACGGGCAATCCGCAAAGATCGGCCAGTTCCTCCCTCATGTTCAAGACGGCGTCCTGCAGTTGACCGCTCATGTGGGCGGCCTGCGCGATTTGGGCTTTGGTTTCGGCAGCTTTGACCTCGAGCGCCACGCCGGTTACAACCGCATTGCGAGTCTCACTATTGCGCAGTTCCGCGGCGCGGACCTGGGCGTCGACCGCGCTCCGGCGGCGTTCGGTGGCGAGGATCGCGTAATAGATCTCTTTCACCTTGTACGCGACGTCGTTTTCGGTGCGCTTCACGTCCGCTCGGGCCCCCGCGGCATCCGCGCGGCTTACGTCCACCCCCGCCTTCACCTTGAAGTATTGGGTGATCGGCTGGGAAAGCGTGGTCGTACTCAGCAGGAAATCCGCCTTCCCCTGCGAGAGGGAAACTCCCTGAGCCGGCAAAGGTCCGATTTGATAGACACCGAGGCTGCCCGCCGGGATATCGATGCTTTGCTGATTAGCGATGTGCACGGCAGTGGAATCGTTGGCGAGCGAAGGGAAGAAGCCCGCGCGCGATTCTTTAATCCGTGCATCCATCGCCTTCACTTTGTCGCCGGCGATCTTCACCATCGAGTTGTGTTGGGTGGCCAGCGATACGGCTTCGTCGAGGGTGAGTTTGCGGGTTTGCGCGTGCGCGACACTGCCGCCCACCAACAGCAGCAACACCGCCGCTGCAATCGGTCCCATCGGGGACACCGGTCCAGGCGTCGAACCGCGTTTGTGAATCATCACGTAGAGAACGGGAATTATGACTAGAGTGAAAAACATAGAACCTACCAATCCAAAAGCGATCGCGCTACCCAAGGGCGACCACATGCTGGAGCCAGACAGAATCATGGGGGTGACGCCGACCGCCGCTCAGGAAGATCGGCCGCAATCTGCGTTCGCCGGCCTCGATAGCGGCCTCTTCAACCGGCACGCCCTCCTTCATGCGCTCGCGGGTGTAGTCCACGAGAATAATGGAATTGCGCACCACTACGCCGCCCAGGCTGACGATGCCGAGGAACCCCGTGAACCCGAACGGATTGTGGGTGACCAGCAGGCCGAGCGACGCCCCCAGCAGACCGAGCGGAATCGCGGCCATCACGACCAGCGGTTCGACCACCGAGCGGAACTGGAACATCAGAATGAGATAGATCGCGATGGAACTGATGAAGAGAGCGTTCACCATTTCCGGAAAGGTATCCTGCTGATTTTCGTATTCACCGCCGTACCACACGCGATCTCAATGGGAAGGAAAACCTGTTGAAGGTCTGGGGACAGTGTGTCGGCTGCCCGACCGGTCCGGAGGCCACGGCGCGGGACGTCGTGCAGTATATCGCTCGCGGTCAGATCAAGACCCTGGCCTGTTACGACGTCGCGCCGAGTCTCAGCATCGGCCAGATCTACAAGGCGGCCGATTGGTACGAGAAGACGCTGCAGTTCCAGCGTGCGGTGGCTAACGCCGACGGCGATCTGGAGGAGAAGATCAACGAGTTCCTGAAGCAGTTGGCCCAGCCCTACCAACCCGTCCGGAGTGCCGCCATGATCGACACGGACGCCGCGCACCAGTGGCAATACGAGGACGTCCGCGAGCGCGTCGAAGGGACCGCGCCGAAGGCAGCATAGTAGCGGAACGCGGCAGTTGGATCGACCTTGAGCGTCGTCTCGGGGTCGGTCTGGTCCGCCGCGTTGACGGCGAACTGTCTCCATCCGAGGACTTGCCACTATGTCTATTACTCTTACATCTCCACAGAGTCTGACGTCTGCTGACCTGAAAGCCAATGTGCACGACATTCAGGACAACGTCGTCACGCCGATCCTGATGCGTTATGGACGCCACATCTTTCTCAAATTTGTTGATGGCGCGAAGGGACGCGCATGGCTTCGCAACATGTTCAATCGCGTGAATGCCCGGGGACAAGAGCACGGGACGCGCTTCACCGTCAACATCGGCTTCACCCATGAGGGGCTGAAGGCGCTGGGCCTTTCTCAAAGATCGCTCGACAGCTTCCCCGAAGCGTTTCGCGTTGGAATGCGGGGCCGTGCCGGCGAGGTGGGCGACGTTGGGCCGCACGCTCCGGAACATTGGGAGGGCGGTCTGGGTGGCCCCGACATCCACGCCATGGTGTGGCTCAGAACCGACTCCGGCGAAGGACGAGACGAGGCAACGGAAATCATCCGCGCCGAAATGGACGCGACCGGCGGCGTCGAGATCCGGTTCATCCAGGACACCAAGGCGCTCGCGCACGAGAACGGCATCGGGTCGGAAGGCGAGCATTTCGGCTTCGCCGATCCCATCTCGCAGCCGCCCATCGAGGGCGCGGACACGCCTTTCTATCCAGGGGACGGTGTTCAGCAAGCGGACGGCACCTGGCGCGCGCTTAAACCCGGCGAGTTCCTGCTCGGCTATGAGGATGAAGCCGGCCCCGAAGGCACGCAAATGCCCGAGCCGGCCGAACTGCGCCTCAACGGGACCTACATGGTCTTCCGCAAGCTGTATCAGGACGTCGCCGCGTTTCGCCGCTGCTTGGCGACGGCCGCGAAGGCGCTGTACACCTCCGAGGATCAGAATCACCAGGAGCTCGTAGCGGCCAAAATGATGGGGCGCTGGCGCAGCGGATGCCCCATCGATCTGTCGCCTGATAAGGACGACCCAGCCATCGCGGCGGACCCGCAACGCCGCAACAATTTCACGTATGCGGGCGACGATCAGGGCTTGCAATGCCCGATCGGCGCACACCTGCGCCGCAGCAATCCGCGAGCGACTCCTCTGAAACGTGCGACCCATGTGAGGCGCCACCGCTTAATTCGGCGCGGCGTCGAATATGGCCCGCATCTCCGGGACGGCGTGCTCGAAGACGACGGGATTGATCGCGGCCTCATCAATCTGTTTATCCAGGCGGATATCGAACGCCAGTTCGAGTTCGTCCAGCGCGAATGGATGAAGGGCGGAGAGTTTCTCGGACTCGATCCCAACGAGCAGGACCCGATCAATGGTGTCGGCGGCGACGGCTCGCAATTGTCCGTGCCCGGTGCCAAACGGCCGTTCCTGTTCGACCTCCCTACCTTCGCAACGGTCAAGGGCGGGGAGTATCTGTTCGTCCCCGGACTCAAGGCGCTCAACGGCATCATCGAGCAGAAATTCTGAACCGCAGCGGGAGGTAAAAACACTATGTCAGACCATTTCAGCGGCCCTGCGGTGATGGGCGATCCAGCAGTGGATATCACCGACTTCTACGCGTTTCCCAGCCCCGAACGACCGGGCAATGTGGTCCTCATCATGAACGCGTTTCCCCATGGCAACGCCCGAGTCCTTCTTTAGCGATGCCGTGATCTATCGCTTCCGGCTCCGGCCCCTCGCGCTATCCGGTGCGAACGTCACCCATGGCGAGGCGGAATACACGATTGACGTTCGCTTCAACGACGTGCCGGAAGGGACTTCGATCCAGACTGGAGCGGTCGCCACTTCGGATAGACGCGCGGCGAGTTTCACCGTCGGCGAAACGCTGGAGCAGCAAGGTCTGCGCTTTTTCGCGGGCCTGGTCAGCGATCCGTTCTTCATGGATGTCGAGGCCGCAATCCGAACCGACATGGCCGGTAAATTGTCGTTCGCTCAGCAGGGCGCCAATACCGTTCAGCTTCGGGACATCCTTTCGATCGTCGTTGAAGTGCCCGTCGCCGCAATTGTGGAATGCTTCGGCGGCGTCACTGTGGTCGGCGCTGTGGCCGAAGACATCGTTCCTGGGCTTCGTAAACCAATACGGATCGAACGGGTCGGCCGGCCGGAGATCAAGAACTTCGCGCTCGCGAGTCCTGCGCACGATGCTCGCACCAAGGGCATGGAACTGCGCGACCTCTATAATCGCGAAAACGCCTTCGCCCTTTCCGCCGAATACCGCCCGCTGTACGAATCGCGTCTTGATGCGAACCTGCTAGCCGGCGGCCCGCCACGAGTGTCTGTAAGTCTCGATGTGAGGAGCCTGAATGCCGTGGACGAGCATCCAGCATAGACTCTCCGACGCAACCGCGTTCCTGTACGGACACCATGGTTACGCATATGTCGATCCCCGGGGCATGGCAGATACTGCCATTCGCGGGCTTGTTGATCTGGCTTTTTTTGGTAGTTCGAGCAGTCCGCCCGGCTCTTAAGGTCGCACCTGAGCATCGCGGATTGCTCTCCCCTTCCAGGTCGCCGCAGACCAGGACGTTTCACACCGCGCGACGGCACGAATCAGTGATTGACTTCGGGACCTTTTCAAACCTTTTCCTGGCGAGCCGATTCGGTCAGAGTTGGGGAGTCGGATCGAACCGAGCGAGTTCGCAACGTCCGAGCACGACCGCTATTCGGACGGATTTGAAGGAATCGTCGGATCAAGCGAAGCGGTACGCGCCACCCTACCTCAAGTTCGTTTGGTCGCGGCCACCGATGCCACGGTGCTCATTGGCGGCGAGACGGGCCGAAAAGGAATTCATCGCGCGCGCCATCCACATGCATAGCGACCGCAGGAGGCCGGCCTTTCGTAAAGGTGAACTGCGCGCGTATTCCCGCGGAGTCACTCGAAAGCGAACACCGGACTGATCGAATCATTCGTGGCCAAGATTCCGGTCGCGCGGCACGCCGGTGGCGGGAGCGTCGCTTTGTGCGCCAAAACGTAGATCGGTTTCATGCCTACGGCTTATTTATGCCCTAGTCCTTCAGAGGATTTCGGATCCCGCCGCACGCGACAGGTTCTTTCAGGTGCCGCCAGCAACTCAGGTGATCGCGCCCGCAGCAACATCGACTTGACTCCTCTTTCGCTAAGAATTCCAAGAATTGTTGCCTGGGTCGGGTCCCGTGCAGCACTGCCGAACCACGTGCCAAGACTCCAGAATCGAAGTTGCCTGCTTCCAGCAATCGCATTGCCCAGCGACCGGTCGCCCTCGGTGCGAAGAAACAATGATGAAGTGATAGCTGCCCAGTCTTTATGGATTCTTGTCGGACTCACAAGCCTGTGGGAGCGCCGGCCGCAGGGATGGGTTGCCCATTTTCGGTAATCCATGGAGGAGGCGGACAGACTGGTACTCGATTCGACGCGCGTGAGTTGGTCCGCATCCTGATGACAGGATGAAGGTCAAGTGTCGATCACTCGCTGCGGCAGCGCCTCGAATTTGTTCCGACGGGCTGACGGGTTCGAGACAGGCTCCGCGCCACAGACGAGCATTTGAATTAATCCGAGAATATTTGCCCTCCCGGCCTCGTGAGTCTCTCGGGGCGTAATGCACGTCAGTAGGGTGAATGCTCTTGACCGTATGGGAATTCTAGATCGGGTCGTCTTCTTTGAGCCCAAGGCTCGCGCGCGCCGAGCGCGGGGGAAGGAAGGCAGCAAAAATGATTTGGGGAGGCGGTGTCTGACGTACCTTTCATCAACCCTTCATCAATTGCTGCGTTTGTTCGCCGCGTATTCGCCTCAAACGACATGATCCCAGGCATAACTATCAATAAGATACGAGCCGATTGCATGCCTACGAACCAGAAGGTCGGCAGTTCGAATCTGTCCGGGCGCACCACAAAACCCCTCCGGATGAACTAAGGGTCCGACCGGCTCAACAGCCAGAGAATTCCGTTCTCGATCAGCCTGTTCTGCGTATCGCTGGTGAAGATCTTGTCGCCGTGACCCATGTTCATATAAAGCATCTTGTACTTCGTGTTCGTCCAGACTACCGGCACGTCGGGGTCCTGGTTGGTGATCAGCCCCTTGATGCCCAGTGGGTATTGCGCGGGGTCGAGGGTCAGCAGAACGTGCACGTTCCTGTCGAGGCGCGGGCTCGGCCGCCACGAGTACCACTCGTTGACCGGCGCGACGAACGTCTTCGGAATCCCGCGGGTGACGGGACTCCCGGTGTCGTCGACAATGAGCCTGGCGGGCAGCGGCGGCCAGTTGTTGACGCCGAACGCGCCGCCGCCGATGAATTGTTTGAACCACTCCCAGCGCGAATTCCGGTCGTTGTACGCGGACACGTGGAAGCCGAGCCAAGCGCCGCCGTTCTCCATGTACCGCTGGAAAGCCTGCTGCTGTGCGCCCGGAGGACTGCCGTTGAGCCAAACCACCAGCTTGTACTGCTTGAGATTCTCGTCCGCCATATCCGCCCAGTTACTCGTCGCTTCCACGCGAAAGTCGTGCCTGTCTGCGACCTCGGCAAAGAACCGCAACGCGTCCGTGGCGAAAAGCACGTGATCCGCCTCGACATTGAGGGAGAAGAAGAGCAGCACGCGCGGCTGCGGGACGGGCTGGGCGGCGGCGTGTGCCACCAGGCACAGGGCGGCGGCAGCGGCGCGTCCCCTCACTGGCCAGCCCCCCAGAAGATCGCATTTCGGAACAACTGCACGAAGTTCGGATCGTCAAACAGACCAGCGTGATGGCCCATGAAGATGTAGACGTTGCGCGCCTTGTAGTGCGGATTCGACCAGACGACCGGATGGTCGCCGTCCATCTTGATCATGGTGTTCGGCACGTAACTGGACTCATCGACAGTAGCCAGCACGTGCACGTTCGGGCGCGGCGACCTGCTCCACGTGTACCATTCTTCCTTCTCGATCACGAACGACGATGGCAGTCCTTCAGCGAGCGGACTCGCCGGGTCCTCAATCCTGACGGTCGCCCTGGCGAAATCCGGCAGGTAGTGAGTGAAGCGGATGCCGCCCAGAAATTCCGAAAACCACGGGTCCATCGGGTATCCGTCGAAATCGCCGAGCAGGCCTGCGTGGTGGAAGCCGATCCATCCGCCCTTGCCCTGCGTGATGTAGTCCACGAAAGCCTGTTTCGCGATCGGCGCCCAGCGATACGGCGGATAGTTGAGCTGGATGAAAAGCTTGTACTGCGCGAGAGAATCCGCATTGATGCGCTCGGTGCCGGTGATGTAGTCGACCGCAAAATCGTTTTCGGCAGCGAGCTTGTCCAGGTAGACCTTCGCCGCATCCACGAATCCCTGATGGTCGCCGCTCGCCCGCTCCGCCAGCGCGACCGCGCGGAATTTGGGCGCGCGCGGCCATGCGGCACTTGCTGGCGGAATGTCGATCAACGTGGCGTCGCCGCTCGTGAAGTTCGCGACGTATAGCTGGTTGGCGGCCGCATCTACCGCCATCGCGTAAGGAATGACGCCGGCCTTCACGGTGGCGAGGATGGCATTAGTCTCGCCATCGAGCACCAGCACGTTCCCGGCGGCCTGATTGGCGATGTAGATCTGGTTGGTATTGCGATTGACCGCGATCGCCGAAGGGCGCTCCGCCAGTTGTACCGTTTTGGTCACCACGCCGGTACGGCCGTCGATCACGGCCATCGTGCTCGCGGCGTAAGTGAGAACGTAAGCCCGGTTCACCGCGGGGTTCACCGCGACCGCGAAGGGGATGTCGCCGACCGTTACGTTTTTCGCGATGCCGGTGGCGCCGTCGATGATGGAGACGCTGGCGCTATCCTCGTTGACGACATAAATCTTGTCGGCGCGGCTGTCGGCAGCGATGGCCCAGGGGTGCTTGCCCGTGGGGATCGGCGTGGTGGCATAGGTGGCGCCATCGATCTCGGTGGAGTCCCGGCTGCCATAGTTCGCGGTGTAGATCCTGTTGGTGGCCGGATTCGCCGCGATGCCGCGCGGGCCCTGCCCGACGCGCACCGTGGTCGTCGCGTGGGTCGCGCCGTCGATCACCGTGACGCTGTGGCCGAAGTTGTTCGTCACGTAAATCTTGTTCGTCGTGGGATTCACCGCGAGGTTGTTGCAGTTACTGCCGGTATGTACCGTGGCAATCACCGCATTAGTCGCGCCATCGATCACCGAAACCGAGTTCTCGCCGGAGTTTGCGGTGTACACGCGGTTCGTGACGGGATTGACGGCGGCCGCTTCCGGACCGGCGCCCGTCTTGATGGTCGCAACCGCGGTGCGCGTCCTTCCATCGATGACGGTCACCGTGCTGCTGTTGTGGTTGACGACGTACGCCTGATTCGTAGTCTCGTTAACCGCGATCGCCATCGGCTGCCGGCCTGTAGGGATGTTCCGCGAGACGGGTTGCCCGAGGACGCACGCAATCGCGAACCCTGCCAGGCTTGACGTTCGCGCGATCGTCATTGCGCCGGCGCAGCCCGTTCCGGTGCGAGCATTTGCGTCGTGGAGATCCGGGCGTCGAAGGCCACATTGAACATGCAGACCATCATCTCGTCAAAGCTCTGCTGGCCCCAGATCACGGTCTTCGTCGGGTCCGGATTCTCCGGGTTGTTCTGCGAGTTGTCGAAGTGCTCGGTGCATTCGAGCTTCGTGCCCTTGGGCAGTTTCACCGGCTCGGCGAGATCGTACCAGAGCTGCCAGCGCCAGTTATAGCGCGGCACATCGAGCAGGGTCTCCGTCCTTCCGTCGGCGAAGACCACCCGATACTGGGCGGATTTCCCGCGCATGTGCATGTGCGGATGAAGGCCGAGAAGCGTCACGTCCTCTGGCATGGTCAAGGATGCGTCCACGCGAAAGTTCGGGTCGGCCGGCGGAATCTTGAACGACATGTTACCGGCCGAAAGCGTCATGGTCCGCTCGGTGGGCGGCTGTTTGGCGAGCACCAGGCCAAGCCGCGATTGGTCCGTCGCGGCCTTGCCCTCCGGCATGTAGTGGATCTCCATGACGATGTCCGAGCCCGCGGGAATCAGCTTCGCCTGCCCGGGCTTGAAGACATCGGGCGGTTGGCCGGGCGCATAACCGGTGAGCCAGTCGTTCGGTACGTCGTCTTTCAGCGCTTTTGTGCTTTCGCTCTTGGACGGAGGCGCCTCGAAGAACTCGTTCTTCGGCATGTCCTTGAAGTAGTTCGAGCCCGGAACGCGCACGTAGGCCACAATGTGATGGACCACGCTGTAGTCGGTGGGTGCGGCCTGCACCTGCTCGACCCAGGTGTCCCGAGTAAACCCGGTCGGGATAATGACGTATTGGTACTCGAGAACGCCTGTTGCGGGAACGCGGAAGGGCTTCGGGATCTGAAAGACGATGTCGGGTTTGGGAATGCTCCAGCCTGCGACAAACTCCTTCGGGGCGGGCAGGTCCTTTGGATCGCCCATGGGAGCGCCGCCGTCGACCCAGCTTACGAGCGTGTCGATGTCGCTTCGCGAAAGCGAGGGATTGTTCGCGAAATGACCGTACTGCGGATCCGCGAACCAGGGCGGCATCTTCCGCTGCAGAACCGCTTCCTTGATCGCCTTGGCCCAGGGACGCGCCTGCTCATAGCTGAGGAGCGGGAATGGCGCCGCCTGGCCGGGCCGATGGCACGACTGGCAATTCTGCTGAAGCAGCGGAGCGACATCCCTGGCAAAGGTAGGGGCGGGGCCCTGCCTCGTTTGCGCGGCCAGGCCGATCGCCGCGCCGATCCCCATTACTACCCGCATCCCAGGGTGCATACGCTTCCTTGCATAAGAAGATATCATTATCCGGCGAAACAGTGACGTGACATGATGTTCGAGGAGGAGATTCGAGTGCTGCTGTCTCGTTGTCTGGTTGCCGGGATCCTGCTGGTGCCGCCGTGCGCCGCGCAGTTGCCGGACTACTACAAGACCGTCAATCGCGTGACTTGGGTAGTTGAGAACATCGACCGGGTGGGGCCGGCATGGGAGGCGATGGGGCTTTCGGAGATTCGCGAGTACTCCGGTCTCTCCGTCGCCGAGCCCGCCGAACATCTATGCGGACTTCCTGAACAAACATTATAGCGAAGGGATCCAACACATCGGAATGCTGGTGGATGACCTGTCGAAGTCGATCGCGGCGTTGGAAAAACTCGGCTACCACGTGCATCAATCGGGCGCGTGGGGCGATGTGGGAAAGCCGGCTCGGGGCAGTATGCATACATGGATACCGACTCGGCCGGCGGAGTCAGCCTGGAGCTGGTAGGAAGTTACTAAACCCACATTGGTGGCCGCCGGCGCGTACCGGGCAAGCTCTGCTCTTCAGCGCACAGTCAACGAGACCTCCGCCGGCTTCAGTCTGTCCGCCGACGCTCAGTGGCGCCCTGCGCCTATATCCCGAAAATCCCGATGGCCGCTGCCACCAGCGTCATCAACACCGACGCCGCGAAGAGGAACGGGAAGGCGAACTTCTGGTGCTCCCGCAGCTCGATTCCCGCCAGGCCTACGATCAAGAATGTTGCGGGCGTCAGCGGGCTGACCGGAAACCCGGTTGTCATCTGGCCCAGCAGGGCGGCTTGCGCCATCTGGACCGGTGCGATTCCGAATGCGCGTCCCGCCTCGGCCAACACCGGCAGAACCCCGAAGTAGAACGAGTCGGGATCGAAAACCAGGCTCAGAGGCATGGAGAGCAGCCCGAGAACGAACGGCAGGTGACGCGCGGATCCATGCGGCGCCAACGCGACAGCAGACTTGGCCATGGCGGCAAGCATACCCGATTCCTTCAGAATTCCGGTGAACGCACCCGCCGCGAGCAGGATTCCCGCCATCAGCAGCGCTTCGCGTGCGTGAGCGTCGATCCGCTCGCGCTGCCCGCGCAGATCCGGATAATTGATTGCCAGCGCCAGCACTACGCCGACCATGAACACCGCCACCGGATCCAGGCGCCCGGCGATCATCCCCGCAATCAGCAGCACCGTCAGCAGCAGATTGATCCCGATTCGCCCCGGCCGCCGCAGCAGGCGCTCTTCTTTCGTCAGCTCGCGCTGGAGCACCGCGCCGTTTCCGGCGTAGGGCTTCGACCCGAGCCGGCGCGCCTCGCGCCTGCCCAGCCACCACGCACAGACAAGCACAAACGCCAGCCCCACCACCTGCACAGGAATCAACGGATTGAAGATGTTCGTCACCGGCACGTTCAGGGATGCCGCCGCACGAATGGTCGGGCCGGTCCACGGAAGAAAGTTCACCCCAGCCGCCAGCGACGCCGCGCACGCCAACACGCGCCGGTCCATCCCCAGCCGGTCGTAGAGCGGCAGCATCACTGGGACCGTCACCAGGAACGTGACGGCGCCCGAACCGTCGAGGTGCACTAGCAGCGCGAGCAGCGATGTCCCCATCACAATGCGCACGGGATTGCCGCCCACGGCTCGCAAGATGCGATCGAGGATCGGGTCGAGCATCCCGGCGTCGGTCATGATCCCGAAATAAAGGATGGCGAAAATGAACATCCCCGCCACGCCGGCGACGCTCTGAATGCCCTTTACCATGAAGCTCGCGGTCTTCAATCCGAATCCGCCCGCCAGCGCGGCCGCAACCGGCACCGCGATCAGCGCGCTGAGCGGCGACATCTTCCGGCTCAGAATTGCCGCCAGCAGAACGGCGATGGTCGCGAACCCCAGCAGTGTAAGCATATCCCCTTTAGGCCGCGGGCTCGACGGATAGGATCACGCCGCGCGCCGCGAGGTCGCCGATCGACGATGCGTCCATCCCCAGCAGTTCCTGGAGCGCGCTGACGGTGTGCTCGCCCAGCAGCGGCGCCGCGGCGCCCGGCTGGCCAGGAGTTGCGGACAGTTTCACAGGGGTTCCCGTCACCCGATGAGGACCGGCGGTCGTGTGATCCAAAACCGGGAACATCTGCCTCACGGCGGATTGCGGATGCTCCACCACCTCCTGGAAATTGCGCACCAGCGATACTGGGATGCCTGCCGCCCGCAGTCTCTCGATCCACTCCGCCGCCGGCCGCTCGCGGAACACGCCATCCAGCAGCGGTTCCAGGACCGCGCGATTGCGGATTCGCGCCGCGTTGGAGTCGTAGTCGGGGTGCTTCTCCAGGTCCGGCCGCCCGATCGCCCGGCAGAACGCCGACCACAGTTTCTCGCTCCCCACCGCGATCCCGAGCGCACGGTCCTGCGCGTGAAACACGCGATAGGGCACCACGGTCGGAAACGCCGTTCCCATGGGCTTGGGCACCACGCCCGATCCGAGGTAGCTCATGTAGTTCGAGGTCATGGTCGAGACCATGCAGTCGAGCATGGAGACATCGATGTACTGCCCTTCGCCGGTCGCGTCCCGGGTCCGCAGCGCCAACAGGATCCCGATCGCGGCAAACAGGCCCGCAGTCACATCGGTCACGCCATAGCCGCAGCGCACCGACTCGCCCTCCTCCGTGCCGGTGATACTCAGCAACCCGCTCGAGCTCTGCACCACCAGGTCCATGGCCGCTTCGTCTCGCGATGGGCCGTTCTGCCCGTACCCCGAGATCGAACAATAGACCAGCCGCGGATTCCGTGCGTGCAGGTCCTCGTAGCCTAACCCGAGGCGATCCATCGCGCCCGGGCGGAAGTTCTCGATCAGTACGTCCATGCGGTCCACCAGCCTCAGGCAAAGCTCGATCCCCTCGGCTTGCTTCATGTCGATCGAGATGCCGCGCTTGCCGCGGTTCAGCCCCAGAAAGACGCTCGATATTCCGCCTACGAACGGCGGGCCCCAGCCGCGCCCCATGTCGCCGCCGCGGGCCTCCAGTTTGTACACTTCGGCGCCGTAGTCCGACAACAGCAGCGTGCTGTACGGTCCGGCCAGCGCGTGCGAAAAATCAAGCACGCGGATGCCATCCAGAGGACGGTTCGTCAACGCAGCACCTCGCTCGCCTCGGCTTCGCGGACCACGCGCGTGTTCCCGGGCGGCACCGCAACCCATGCCAGCAGTCTCACATGCACAATCTTTCTATCTTAGTTCCGCACCGCCCCTGCAAGCCGGATATGATTGGTGGGTAGGATCCGTGCTCGCAATCGCGGTGCAACGCGCCGCGGCCGTCTCGGTTTTGCTTGCGGCTGCCACTGCCTTCGCTCAAGGCTCCTCCAACGACGATCACCCCCTCGATCCCTATACGCCGAGTTGGCTCAGGTTCGGCGGCCAGGTGCGCGGCCGTTTGGAATTGCCCCAGGGCTCGGACGCTCTGACCGGCTCCGCGGACTGCTACCTGCTCACGCGTCTTCGACTGAACGTCACTGTCCGGCCCTTGAAGTGGCTCACCATGTTCGCCGAGACCCAGGACACGCGCGCCCTCGGCTACGGAGGCACGCCGCCCGCCACCATGCAGGATCCGCTGGATCTGCGCGCGGCCTATCTCGAATTGAATTCGGGCGGCGACCGCGGCATCATGGTGCGGGCCGGACGCCAGGAGATGGCTTTCGGCAATTCGCGCGTGATCTCGATCGGCCCGTGGAGCAATACTTCCAAGTCGTTCGACGTGGTCCGGACGGCGCTGTTCCGTCCCGGCTTTCGTTTCGAGCTGATCGCAGGCTCCTTCGTGCAGGTCGACGGCAACCGGTTTGACCGGCACAAACCCGGCGAGCACTTCTACACCTCCTACAACACCTTCAGCAGGCTGGTCCCGCACAGCCAGGTGGAGCCGTACTTCATCGCCAAGACCGTGAAAGGCGTCACCGGCGAGCTGGGTTCGCGCGGAAACGCCGTGGTGTATACCGGAGGATTGCGATGGGCCGGCACGTTCGCAACACGCTTCGATTACAGCGTGGAAATGCTGCGCCAGTGGGGCTCCTGGGCCGCCGACCGCATCCGCGCCGATGCCGGCACCTACACCTTCGGATGGACCTTCAACGATTCGCCGCACAAACCGCGTCTCAGCGCGGAATACAGCTTCGGCCCCGGCGACGGCAACCCAGCCGATGGGGTGCGCGGCGCACTCGACCTGCTCTACGGCAACAACCAGCCGTTCTTCAGCTACACCGGGATGTTCTCCTGGCGCAACCTTCGTACCCTGCGCGCGGGCGTCGATTTCAACGCACGCAAGAACGTGAAAGTGGTCCTCGATTACCGCGACTTCTACCTGGCCACGGTCGCCGACGCGTGGTACAACGCCGCCGGGAACCGGATCGTACTCGATCGCGCGGCCACCAACCGGCACGTGGGCGCCGGCCCCGACACCCAGCTTGTCTGGACCGCCGGGCGATACGGGCAAGTCACTGTAGGCATTGCGGACGTGTTCGCGGGAGCCTACATGCGCCAGTCGGTCAAGGGCAGCGGGTACCTTTACCCGTACCTAGGCTGGGGACGGAAATTCTGATCGTCCTCGTTCCCGCGCGCAATCTGGCTCTAATATAGGAATCATTCGCCTATGAGCCAGGAAATCGCCTTTGAAATGGCAGTCGGAAATGTCCGCTTCGGCGCGGGAGTGACCAGAGAGGCCGGCATGGACCTGGCGGATCTCGGCATCCGCAACGCGCTGGTGCTCACCGATCTCGTGTTGAAGCGCCTGCCGCCGGTCCAAACTGTCCTCGAATCGCTCGACACCCATGGCCTCTCGCACCGCTTGTACGACCGGGTCCGCGTCGAGCCCACCGATGAATCGCTTCTGGATGCCATTGCCTTCGCTCGCCAGGCGCCGTTCGAAGCCATCGTCGCGGTGGGCGGCGGATCGACCATCGATACGGCCAAGGCAGTGAATCTCTACACGACCTACCCTCCCGCCGATTTCCTGGACTACGTCAACCCGCCGATCGGCAAGGGCCTGCCCGTGCCCGGGCCTCTGAAGCCGCTGATCGCGATCCCGACCACGGCCGGAACCGGAAGTGAGACCACCGGGGTCAGCATCTTCGACCTGAGTAAGCTGCACGCCAAGACGGGGATTGCAAACCGCCGCCTCAAGCCCACGCTCGGACTTCTGGATCCCGACAACACCCGCACCATGCCGCCGCAAGTGGCCGCCTCCACCGGATTGGACATCCTGAGCCACGCCGTCGAATCCTACACCGCGATTCCCTTCACGCAACGGCCGCTTCCCGAGCGCCCCCTTCTGCGCCCGGCCTACCAGGGATCGAATCCCATCAGCGACATCTGGTCCCTCCAGGCCCTGCGCATGGTCTCGCGCTTCCTGGTGCGCGCGGTTGAAGACCCTTCCGACGACGAAGCGCGCTCCAACATGTTGCTGGCAGCGTGCTACGCCGGAGTCGGCTTCGGAAATGCCGGCGTGCATCTGCCGCATGGCATGTCGTACCCGGTCTCGGGGCGGGTCAGGAGTTACCTCACGCCCGGCTACCCCACCGATCATCCACTTGTGCCGCACGGCTTTTCGGTGATTCTGAACGCGCCCTCGGTGTTCCGCTACACCGCGCAGGCATCGCCGGATCGCCACCTGGAGGCTGCCGAAGCTCTCGGCGCCGATATCTCGCGTCGGCGGCGCGAAGACGCCGGAGACATCCTCGCGGACCGCATTGTCTGGTTCATGCAGCGTCTGAAGGTTCCGGGCGGGCTTCGCGAGATTGGCTACACTTCGCAGGATATACCGGCGCTGGTCGAAGGGACGCTCCCGCAGCACCGGGTGACCAAGCTCTCGCCCCGGCCCGCCGGCCCCGAGGAATTGGCGAGGCTCTTCGAAAATGCCATGAACGCCGGATAGAGTAGTTGTCGGGTGCTTCTCAACGCCGAAAGGAGGCTGCCATGATGCAGCGGCGAAGTTTTCTGAAGTCGGTCCTGCCGGTGAGTCTCGTGCCGCAGTTGCGCTCCGCGCCTCGCGTCAAAATCACCGACATGCGGATCGTGAATCTGAAGAGCGTCCGCGAGACCGGGAAGATGGAAGCGGCATGGAATCCGGGAACCGTGACCACGCACCGGATTGGCGGGGGCTCGATCATCGAGATCCACACCGATCAGGGACTCTCGGGTATCGGCCCGGCGATCGACGGCGGCGCGCTGGAGACGGCCAAAGCACAGCTCGTGGGCAAGGACCCGTTCGCCATCGAGCAACTTGCCGGTCCGCTGCGTTACTACGTCGGCCAGAGCTCGCGCAACGTTGCGAGCCTGGAAATCGCGCTCTGGGACCTCATCGGCAAAGCTGCCGGCCAGCCGCTCTACAAACTCTGGGGCGCGGCCAAGGACCGCGTGCCGGCCTATGCCAGCATGATCCAGCTTTCCACTCCGGACGAACGGGTCCGGATGGCAGGGCAGCTCAAGGCGCAGGGCTGGAAGGCGATCAAGCTCCGCGCGCATTACCAGACGTTGAAGGAAGACGTCCGCCTGGTGGAAGCGGTGCGCAAAGCCGTGGGCGACGACATGGAGATCATGGTGGACGCCAACCAGGCGCAGTCGTTCGGAACCTGGCAGCCGGGCGTAATGTGGGATTTTCGCCGCGCGCTGGAGACCGCTCGAGAACTGGAACGGCTGAATTGCATGTGGCTGGAAGAGCCGCGGCTGCGCTATGCCTTCGACGAGCTGGCGGAGTTGAACCGCCTGGTGGCCATTCCCATCGCGGGCGGCGAGAACAATCGCGGCGTGCACGAATACCGCTGGATGCTCGAACAGAATGTCTTTGACATCCTACAGCCAGATGTCATGGTGGCCGACGGCGTCACGGGCTTCCGGGAGATCGCGGCCCTGGCCCAGGCGCACAACAAGCGGCTGATTCCGCATCACGGCGGAGGCAATCTCGGCACCATCGCCCAGTTGCACGCCATCGCCTCCTGGCCGCACGCGCCCTGGATCGAGCTCCTGCACGATCCGCCCATCGCCGCCTACACCAACGGGTTCATGATCATGGAGAACCCGCCGCTAGTGGATCGGGAAGGCTATTTGAACCTGCCGCAGGGCCCGGGCCTGGGCGTGGCGATCAACAAAGACCTGATCGCTGCGTAGGACGGCCGCGCTCAGTAGCCCTTCTCTTTATCCACCACGTTCAATAGCGGCTCGCCCGCGGCGAATCGCTTGAGGTTCTCGATGTACAAGGCCTCGTAGCGCGCATTCTCGCCATCCGAACGCCCGGCGATGTGCGGCGTGATCAGGACGTTGGGGAATTTCCAGAGCGGATGGCCCTTGGGCAGCGGCTCGGGGTCAGTGACATCCAGGCCCGCGCCCGCCAGCCGCTTGCTGTCGAGCGCTTTCACCAGGGCGTCGGTATCGTAGATGCCGCCGCGCGATACCGCGATGAAATACGAATTCGGCTTCATCAGCTCGAATTCGCGCGGTCCCATCATCTTGCGGCTCCGCGGGGTGAGCGGAGCCGAAATGAAGACCACGTCGGCCTCGGGCAGCACGGAATCCAGGCGGTCGGGAGCCACGGTGCGCGCGAGATAGGTGTTGTACGGGAAGTCCTTGGGGTCGACGCCGATGACCGTCATGCCGGAGGCGTGCAGGCGCAGCGCGATCTGCGTGCCGATGCCGCCCACGCCCACGATCACCGCGGTCTTGCCGCGCAGCTCGATAGGGTGATAGTTCCTCTGGTTCCATTCCTCGCTGCCGCCGCGGGCCGCGATCGCGATGCCTCTGGTGAGCGCCAGCAGCAGGCCGAGCGCGTGATCGGCAATCTCGGGACCTTGCAGGATCTTGTTGTTCGTCAGCACGATCTTGCTCTGCGCGAATCCCGGCAGGAACGTGAAGTTCTCCACGCCCGCGCTCTCCGACTGGATCCACTTCAGCTTGGGAGCGCCGCTGAGCAGCTTGAGATCGAACGGGCCGATCACGCCGTCGGCATCCGCCAGTTGGGCCGCCACCTTCGAGCGGTCTCCTTCGATCAGAGTGACATTGGGAACGGCGGCCTGCATGCGCAGGTAGCACTCGTGCCCGAGACGCGAGAGATACACGACTTTCAGATTTTGTGCGGTCAGTCCAGAGACGAGGAACAGGCCGCCGAACGCCAGCGAGAGAAGCTTGCGGTTCATCGTTCTTTCCGGCTCAGAGTATAGCAGGCTGTTCTCAGGAGCTGAAGCGCACACGAACCGCGTTTTTTCAGGCCCTCACGCAATCCGGCGCCGCTTTTTTCAGGCAATGAATGAGCAGGACCAGCGCGCGGTCGCGAACGTTGGCGCACGGCGCATCGCAGGCCTCCAGGTCTTGCAGGGAGCGGCAGTGTCCCCGGCATTCGGCAGTGCCGAACAGCACCGGCAGCGGAGCACCGGAATCAGGTTCGGGCAGGAGATGGCGCAGGCGCCGCGCCAGGACCGAGATCGAACTGCCGCAACTGTGCTCGAAGACGATCAGGTTCGAGCCGGGATGAGTGGCCAGGGATTGCAGGCCCAGCAGGCGCACGTCGGGATCCTGGACAAATCCATCCCAAGTCGGCCAGGCGCGTCTGCACGATCCGCAGACCTTGAAGGGGCCGGATGCGGAGTCCATGGTCTGATTATAGAAATTCTGCAAGCCGCCGGGCGCCGGAAGTTACAATTCTTAGCGTGAATGACGCGGAGTCGCGAGTGGGCGCCGGCGCGCCGGAGCTACGGATCTCCCCGGCGGCGGAGACTGACCTTCCGTGGTGCGCTCGCGTCATGGCCTCCACCGACCCGTGGATCACGCTGGGCCGTGAATACGACGCCTGCCTGGCCCGCGTCCGGTGCAGCGAGCTCGAGGTGTTTGTCGCGCGTAGAGATGCGACGCTGTTGGGTTTTGTGCTTCTCCACCCGACCGGTGTGGCTGGGTCGCCCTACATCGCTTCGATTGCTGTGGCCGCCGAAGCGCGCGGCGGAGGTGTCGGCACGGCGCTGGTGAAATTCGCCGAGGCGCACTACCCGGGCGCGCGCCACATGTTCCTGTGCGTCTCGTCGTTCAACCAGCGCGCACGCCTGCTCTACGAGCGACTGGGATACCGGGCTGTCGGAGAACTGCCCGATTACGTGATCGAGGGCGCGAGCGAAGTCCTCATGCACAAACGGCTGGTGCGCGGGTGAGCCGCGGCTGGCGGCTCGTGGCCCTGCTGTCGTTGACGGCCACCGCGAGCTACCTGTGCCGGGTCAATGTCTCCGTGGCCGGCGTGCAGATGATGAAGGAATTCGGCCTCTCGCAAGAGGTCATGGGACGCATCTTCAGCGCGTTCCTGCTCGGCTACGCGTTCTGCCAGATCCCCGGAGGCATGCTCGCCGACCGGTTCGGCGCGGCGCGCGTGCTGACGTGGTCCGCGCTGGCGTGGGTGGTCTCGATCGCCTGGATGTCCGCGCCGGGCATGGGTGTGGTGTCGCTGCTCGCGGCGCGTCTCTTTCTCGGTGTCGCCGAGGCGCCCACCTTCCCGGCTTCGGCGCAGGCCATCTCGCGCTGGATGCCGGAGGGCGCCCGCGGCCTGGCCAACGGCGCCGTGGTCGCGGCCATCGGGCTGGGTTCGGCGATCGCGCCTCCGCTGGTCACCTACGTCATGACCCGCTCCGGATGGCGTGCCGCGCTGCTGGTCTCAGCCGTGCCCGCGCTTGCCGCCGGCCTCACCTGGCTGGCCGTGCCAACTCCCGCGCACCGGCCGGTCCAAGCCAAAGCGCGCGCTCCGATGCCGCGTTCTCGCGCTTTCTTCCTGCTCACGCTCAGCTACACGCTGCAGGGCTATGTCGGCTACATCTTCGTTTTCTGGTTCTACCTGTACCTGGTGGATGTCCGCCACTTCGATCTGCTCCGTGGCGCGCTCTTCGGATCCCTTCCCTGGCTGCTCTCGATCGTTTCGATCCCGCTCGGCGGCGCGCTCTACGACCGCCTGGGCGCGCGGCGAAACCTGGTGCCCATCGCCGGCCTCGGAGGCTCCGGGCTGCTGATCGCCGCCGGCGCGAACACCGGCAGCGCGTGGGTGGCGGCGGTCTGCCTGGCGCTGGCCACGGCGCTGGTGCTCAGCGTCGAGGGGCCGTTCTGGGCCACCATGACCCGGATCGCCGGCGAGCGCGCCGGAAGCGCCGGCGGCGTCATGAATATGGGTAGCAACCTCGGCGGGTTCATATCCCCCGCGCTCACTCCGATCCTCGCCAGATGGATGGGATGGGACGCCGCCCTGATGGTGTCCGCGGCCGCGGCTGTCGTAGCTGCCCTGTTGTGGCTCGGGATTGACGAAGCCAGGGTTTAATGGAGCACGAGTTTCTGCACACGCAGATTGGCAAGCTCACCGACAAAGAGAGTGCTTTCGCTACGGCAATCGATGGAGTTGACCGCCCCGAATTCCTTGAGCAGCCTTCCGGCACGGCCAAATTTGCCGAGGACCGTTCCGTCCAGGCGCATCTTGAATATCTCACCGGCGACATCGATATCGTTCCACGGATTGGAATTGGAAACGTAGAGGACGGGATTCGCTCCCTTGCTGATACACATCGCCTGCGGGTTGCCGAAGTCTGAAAACGCGGTCTTGAAGACGCCGCTGTTGTCAAACACCTGGATGCGTCGGTTGCCGCCATCGCCGGCGTAGACGTTACCCTGAGCGTCCACCGCAATACTCAGAACGTTGGCAAACTCGCCGGGTCCTGTACCCCTTTTGCCCCAGGACTTCACGAACTTCCCATCTTTATCAAACTTTGCGATGCGCGCGTTGCCGGCGCCATCGGCGACGAATATATTGCCTGCGGCGTCCCACGCCACGTCGGTGGGCCGGTTGAAAAGATCGGTGGGCTGTCCCGCGCCGTCTCCGGCTGGAGCGCGCGGCGGAATGAACTCCGATTCCGCCTTGCGTCCGAGAAGCATGGCGACGCGTCCCTCCGGATCGAACTTCATGACCATGTTGCTCATCTCGTCGACCGCCCAGACATTGTCGGCAGAGTCGACGCGCACCTGGGCGGCAGCCATGAATCCGTAGGTATCTTTGCCGATCTCGCGCACGTACTTACCCGCGCGGTCGAACTGGAACATCCGCGAGCCGCCGTGCGCGAAAGGCCGCATAGTCCCGATGGTGACGGTGGGATGCCCCGTGCGCGTATAGACGAAGATGTCACCCTTGGAATTGGTGGCGACCCCCGCGACTTCACCGAGATACAGGCTGGCGGGCAACTGAATCGCGTTTGGGACGGAATCGAATTTGATCTCCGGCGCCGGGTTCTGGGCGAGCGCGGGGGCGAGCAATCCGCCAGCGAGTGTGGCCGTCAGGATCTTCAAGGTGATGTTCATGGGGTTCTCCTGGTTACTGCGCTCCACCGTTGCCCGCGGGTGGTTTGAGAATCAGCTTCTGCACGCGCCACGATTCGATCTCGCCAACGATGATCTCATTCGGGTTGCGGCAATCGATCATGTGGACCACCTGGAAGCCCGGCGCGGCCTTGCCGGGGCGTCCGAACCTGCCGAGCACTTTGCCGTCGAGCTCGGCCTTGTAGATCTCGCCGGTGATGTCCCACGTTCCGGGCATGTTGCCGTTCGGATTCGAATTTGAGAAGAAGACGTACTGGTGCGGGCCGCCGGAAACACAGACTGTCCAGCCGACGCCGACGTCGGTGATCTCCCGTATGGGCTTCAGGTTGTTGTCGAGCACCTGATAGCGGTTGTTGGTGCGGTCGGCCACCCAGACGTTGCCTTGGAGGTCCACCTGCAATCCGTGGGGCAAGTTGAATTCTCCCAGAGCGTTGCCGGCCTTTTCACTGCCTGCCTGCGCAAGGAAGCGGCCATCCTTGTCATACTTCACGACGCGGTTATTGCAGTAGCCATCGGAGATAAAGATGTTGCCCTGCGGGTCCCAGCCGATGTCGGTCGGCCGGCAGAATTCGTATTTTTGCGCGGTACGATTCGGCGGCTGCGGAGCGGCAGGCAACACGCCCAGGACGGCGAGAGGTCGTCTGCCTAGCACCATCAGCACTTTGCCTTCGGGACTGAACTTGGTGACCATGTTCGAGCCTTCGTCGACGGTCCAGATATTGTCGTCCTTATCGACGCGCACCGAATGGGCGAATTCAAAGCCGAGAAATCCGCCGCCGATTTCCTTGACGAACTTGCCGTTCTGGTCGAATTCAAAGAGCCGGTTGTTGTTGCTCCGGTGGAAGACGAAGATGTGGCCCTTGGAATTGGTGGCCACCGCTACGGCCTCACCCAGGTACTCGCCCGGAGGGAGTTTCAGGAAGTTTGGCACGCTGGTAAACGGAATTTCCGGGACATTTTGGATGGTCGCCTTGCGTTGCGCAAACGCCGGGGCGAGCGCCAATGCGAAGAGAGCGACCGGCGGGACAATAACTCGTTTCATGGAATCTCCTGTATGGATGGCCGAACTTCAGGATGACATTGTACGCGAAGGGCTCGCCGAGTTGAAGGCGTGTCCGGCGGGTCGGCCAAGGTTAACCGGAACCCCAACATTCCGGCAACGGGACTCTCCGTTCCGAATCGTTCCGGGGACAGTCCGTGATCCTGATGTTGCAAAGATTGCGCGCTTCTACCACCGATACAAGTTTTGAGACCGTCTGCTTCATTGCCGCTGCGATGCCCGCCCTCGGTGCGGTAGATCAACTGATTTCCTTCGTCGTTGACGCCGCATATCTACGAAGCGTCCTTCGCGATGCAGCAAAGCGTGGCAACACCCGACAGGTTAGAGGCGGCGCGGCCGGACCAAGTCATCCACCCTCCTCAGTTTCATCCACCGCCTCCACGATTCGATCGTCCCAGGTCGGCGCAATGCGGTGGCCCGGCGGGACCACCAGGAATTCCGCCGGGATCCAGTCACCATCCACCAGGCGGCGCAGCCACGCCAGGTCGCCCGCGATCTTCTCGACCTCCCAGCCGCGTTCGGCGGCCTCCGCGCGGGTGCTTTTCTCGAATCGGTCGTCCGGCTCGATGCCCATCTCGATATACGTGAATTTGTGATACGTCTGCCGGTAGCGGTTCAGTTCCTCGTACAGGTATCGCGCATTCTCTTCCCCGTACTTCGCGATGAGCTCCGCCATGTCCATCCCGTAACCGGTGAGTTGGCTGGCGGTGACGCCGCGCTCGACCCAGCCGCTGCTCTTGAAGTACACGCCGCGGTTGCTTTCGAAGTACCGCCGGTAGCGATCCTGCCCGCCCATCAGCAACGCGATGCAATCGTGCGCCCGCGGCACCACCAGCGGGATGGACCGCGCGCGAAGCCCCGCGAGGCCGTTGCCGCACAGAGCGTACGCCATCGCGATCGCCTCATAGTTCGCCGCCGAAGCGCGGTCCACCTGCTGCTGCAGGCGCTCGGACATGTCCGCGCTCTTCAAGTCATGAAGGCCCTTGGGAAGAAACTCGAGATCCACCTGGTTGCGGGACCGCGCCGCGAGATGGCAGATCTCGCGGAACATCACCTCGCAACTGATCACCTGGATCCGCACGGCGCCGCCCCTCCGCGCATCAGGCCGGCTGCAGAACCCGGCGCGCCAGCGCCACCGCCACGGCGGCGTTCTCGCCGCTGCCGTCCGCCCCGATCTTCCGCGCGAACTCGGCGCTTACCGGTGCGCCGCCCACCAGCACCTTGACCGACTGCCGCACACCCGCGCGATCGAGCGCTTCGATGGTCTCCTTCATCGCCGGCATGGTCACCGTAAGCAGCGCCGACAGGCACACGAGCTGCGGACGATGCTGCCTGACCGCGTCGACGAACGCCTCCGGCGGGACGTCCGCTCCCAGGTCGATCACCTCGAACCCGCCGCCTTCGAGCATCGCGCCCACGATGTTCTTTCCGATATCGTGAAGATCGCCCTTTACCGTGCCGATCACCACCCGGCCGGCGGAAGCGGCTCCTGCCGCTGCCAGCAGCGGGCGCAGCAGCTCAAGCGCGCCCTTCATGGCGCGCGCGGAAAGCAGCAGTTCGGGCACGAAGAATTCCTCGCACTCGAAGCGCCGCCCTACTTCGTCCATCGCCGGCACCATGTATCGGCTCACCAGCTCCATCGCGTCGATTTGGGCCGCGATGGCTTCCTTCGTCACCGCGATGGCCGTCTTGTGGTCGCCGCTGAGAATGGCGTCGTGAAGCCGGGTTGGATCACACATGCGCTGTCACTCCATTGAACTCCCACACCGCCTCGATCATAGCGACGATGTTTTCCGTCGGCGTCTCGGCCTGCACGTTGTGAATGGTGTTGAACACGTACCCTCCGCCTCGAGAAAATGTGCGGCAGCGGTCGATCACCTGCTTGCGCACCTCGGCGGGCGTGCCGAACGGAAGCACTTTCTGGGTATCCACGCCGCCGCCCCAGAACGTAATCTGTTCCCCGTAGGCGGCCTTCAGGCGTTCGGCATCCATATTGGCCGCGGAACACTGCACCGGATTGAGAATGTCGAACCCCGCTTCGATGAAACTCGGGACGAACCGGTCCACCGAGCCGCACGAGTGCTTGAACGTCTTCCAGGAGGTGTGCGCGTGAATCCAGTCGTTGACCCGCCGATAGTACGGGAACCAGAGATCGCGGAACGTCGCGACGGAACAAAAGGTGCCGGTCTGGGTGCCGAAGTCCGTGCCGCAAATGTATACGATGTCCACCAGGTGTCCCATGGCATCGTGGATGCGGGCGAGGTTCGCCAGCGCGACCTCGCACTGGCGCGAGAAGACGGTGTGGATATACTCGCGGCGGCTGCTGGTAGACATGTACCACTCGGTGATGTCGCGGATGCCCTTGGGATGCTTCAGGAACGTCGCGGGCACGAGCGCGATGTCTCCGAAAGAAGTTCCCCCGAAAGATGCGGTCACCGCGCGTCCGCTGGAGGCAGCCTGCTCAGCGGCGGTCTTCAACCAGGCGATCTCGTCTTCGGAAATCGGCTGGAACTCTTCCACGTTGTCCTCCGGATTCAGCTTCTCTTCGTCGATCGGCCCCTGCCGGATGATGGCGTCGAAGAAGTAGCCGCTGGCCGGCATGCGCCCGCTGGCCGGCGCCGACAGATCGCCTTCCGGATAGATCAGCGTGTCGCCGTTGGGTTCGGTGGTGGTATTGAACCCTCCCGGCACCAGGACCTCAAGACCCTGGTGGGTACGCCACGGTTTCCAGCCGCCCACCGGAAACCCAAACTTGGTGTTGCGGCGGAACACGCCAGTCACGTCGAGCCCCATCGCCTGCTTGAGGTCTTCCTCGATCAGGCCGAGCATCTGGCCCGGCTCGTGCACCTTGACGGGCCGGCGCTCCAGGCCGAACCGGTCGCGCAGCGCGGCAACGCAACTGGCGTGGATGCCGGTGACCGAGGTGCTTCCGAAATCGATCGGCACACGGTCCGGCTCGCGGCGGTTGACGGCCGCCATGACGCGCTGCTTGCTGGTCACGGCCCTACCGACCAGCAGTGTAACAGATGGCTACAGAAACAAAACCTGGGCCGGTGTGCCCACCGCCGTGTATTCGCCCGTGAACGTCAGCGCGCCGGTCTGCCGGTTCACCCGGAAACACACGACGGCGTCGCCCCGCTGGTTGCAGGAATACAAGTAGCGGCCGCTGGGGTCGATCGTAAAGCTGCGCGGGTAGTCCCCGCGCGTCCACTCCTCGCCGGCCAGCGTCAAGGTCCCAGCCGGCGCCACGGAGAACCACGCGATGCTGTCGTGCAGGCGATTCGCGGCGTACACAAAGCGGGCGTCCGGCGAGATGGCGATCTCGGAGGTGAAGTTGGTTCCGGCAAACTCTTTCGGCAGCGTCGAGAGCTTCTGTTTCGCCGTCAGCGTGCCCGTCCGGCCGTCGTAATCGAACACTGCGATCGTCGAAGCCTCTTCTTGCAGGCAGTAGAGCCAGCGGCCGTTCGGGTGGAACGTGAAATGGCGCGGTCCATCGCCGGAAGGCAGCTTCACCGCTGGAGTCTGGTTCGGCCGCAGCACGCCGTGCTCGCTGTCGAATTCCCAGATCAGGATCTGGTCGAGCCCCAGGTCCGTCGACAGCACGAAGCGCCCGGACGGGTCGGCCTGGATCATGTGGGCGTGCGGCCGCTCGTGGCCGCTGATCGCGAAACTCCCGGGCGGCGCGCTGGCCGCGTGAACCGGCCCGGCCGTGCCGCTGTCGGTCTTCACATCCGTGGGAGCGCCCAGCTCCCCGTTGGCCAGGATGGGAAGCACCGCCACGGTGCCGCCGGCGTAGTTCGCCGTGAAGGCATACTTGCCCGACGGGTGAATGCTCAGGTAACACGGACCGGCTCCGCCGGAACTCTCCGTGTTCAACAGCGTCAGCCGCCCCGTGGAGCGCTCGATGCGGTAGGCGCTCGCCGAACCCGAACTGGCACCCTTGTAGGTTGCCGTCTCGTTCGCCGAATAGAGATGGGTGCGCGCGGGGTCGAGCGCCAGCCAGGAAGGGTTGTCGGGGTTCTGAAATACTTCGCGGGAAGAGAGCCGGCCGCTCTCGGGATTCATTTCGAAAAGGCAAATGCCCGTGCCGTTCCCCCTGCTGCCTTCCGGACCTTGCGGCGAGCTGTAGGTCGCGATGTACAGCAACGGCGCCCGCTGCGCCGCCAGCCTCGAAACTCCGGCGAGCATCGCGGCTCCCTTCAGAAACGTGCGGCGTGTGGATGGCAACTGCATGACTCAAGATTACCCCGGCCGTTCACGCCAGTTCGAACAGCAGTTGCCCCGTGCTCACCGCCTCGCCGGGCGCCACCCGGATCGTTTTCAGCACTCCATCCACCACGGGGCCGATCTGGATTTCCATCTTCATGGCCTCGATCACCAGCACGGGCTCGTTTTTCCGGAGTGCCTGACCCGGCACCGCTAGCACCGCCACCACCCGTCCGGCGATCGGCGAACGGCAGAAGGTGTCCTCCAACAGTTTCAGGTGCGGCCGGGGCCGTGTCACGTTCTCGGGGATGGCGACTTCGCCTGGCCTCACATCGTGAGCGAAGCTGTGATCGTCGTCCACGAACTCGACGGTCACTTCGTAGCTCTTCTTTTCGATTTCAATCCTGAGTTTCATCGATTGCCGGCCTTCCCGTTGGAATGCCGGCCCGTCCAGCGGCTCCAGAATGTCCGGACGCCTGCGTGGAGCGCGCCGGCGCGCTTCCGGAACGGCGTCCCCGCGGGTATCTCCACCATCGCGCGGATCACCGCCTTCTCCCCTAAGACAGCCTTCACGGCTGCCGCCGCGATCGCCTTGTGAACCGCCGGGATGCCCTTGCCGCTCCTCATAACGGAATCAACCCGTGCTTTTTCTGCGGACGCCATTCCCGCTTGCTGGAGAGCGTCTCCAGCGCCTCGGCCACGTAGCCGCGCGTCCGCGCCGGCTCGATAATGTCGTCTACCAGGCGGTGCCCGGCGGCGATATACGGCGTGTAAAACGTTTCGCGGTATTCGCGGATCAATTCCTGCCGCTTCGCGTCGGCATCCTCCACCTTGGCCAGCTCCTTCTGAAAGACAATCTCCACCGCCGCTTCCGCCCCCATCACGGCGATCTCCGCCGACGGCCACGCCAGCGTGCAGTCCGCCCCCAGGTCTTTGGCGCACATCGCGATGTAGCCCCCGCCGTATGCCTTGCGTAGGATCACGGTGATTTTGGGCACGATCGCGGCGGAGTACGCGAACAGCAGTTTCGCCCCATGCCGGATGATCCCGCCGTATTCCTGCTCCACCCCCGGCAGAAATCCCGGAATGTCGACGAACGTCAGCAGCGGAATATTGAACGCGTTGCAGAAGCGCACAAACCCGGCGCCCTTGTCGGAGGCATTGATGTCCAGCGCGCCCGCGAGCACCATCGGCTGGTTGGCCACAATCCCAACGGTGGCCCCGCGAATCCGTCCGAACCCCACCACCAGGTTGCGCGCGAATTCCGCGTGTACCTCCAGGAAATCGTGGCGGTCCACAACCAGCGAAATCACGTCCCGCACGTCGTAGCCGGTCTTGGCCTCCGCTGGAACCACGTCGTTGAGGCGTGGTTCGTACATGCGGCTTTCGTCCGGTTCCCCACGCGGCGGATCCTCCTGGTTGTTGGACGGCAGAAACGAGAGCAGCCGTTTGCAGATCTCGGCCGCCTCCACGTCGTTTTCGGCCACGAAGTGCACCACGCCGGATTTGTTCATCTGCGCGCGCACGCCACCCAGTTCCTGCGCGGTCACGATCTCTCCGGTCACCTGCTTGATCACCGTGGGTCCGGTGATGAAGATCAGCCCATCGCGGGTCTGGATGATGAAATCGGTGAGCGCCGGGCTGTAGGCCGCGCCTCCCGCGCAGGGGCCGCAAATCAGCGAGATCTGCGGCACCAGCCCTGAAAGCATCACGTTCTGGTGGAAAATGCGCGCATAGCCGGCCAGGCTCGCCACGCCTTCCTGCACGCGCGCGCCGCCCGAATCGTTGATGAAGATGAACGGCGTGCCGGTCTTCATCGCGGCCTTCATCGTATCGGCGATCTTGTTGGCGTGCACCTCTCCCGCCGACCCGCCGGCTACCGTGAAATCCTGGCTCGCCAGGTGGACAGGCCTGCCCCAGATCCGCCCGCGCCCTGTGACCACGCCGTCGGCGGGCAGTTCCTTCCCGCCCATGCCGAAGAACTTCCCCGTGTGCATGGCGAACAGGCCCGCCTCCTGGAAGGAGTCCCGGTCCAGCAGGAGGGTCACGCGCTCCCGCGCGGTCAGTTTCCCGTTCTTGTGTTGATTGGCGACGCGTTCCGGCCCGCCGCCGAGTTGCAGCCGCTCCCGTTCGCGCCCCAGTTCGGCAGTCTTGTCGCTGGTCATTCGATCTTCGCCTCAGATGATTAAATACCAGTTTATCCGAATATCTTTCCCGCTATTTGCGTTACCATGAACCGGAGTCTCAGATATGGCCCAGCGCGTTTCCAGACGTCATTTCTTTTTCGGCTCCCTGCTGGCGGGCGCGGTCCCCACGGCCGGGTTCGCCAGCGCGGGGTCGCTGAAGCATCTCGGCTACAAATCCCCCAATGAAAAACTGAACATCGCGGCGGTCGGCGCCGGCGGCAAGGGCGTCAGCGACATTGCCGGATGCAGCGGCGAGAACATCGTCGCCATGGCGGACCCCGACGATCTGCGCGCCGCCAAGACCTTCAGCGCTTATCCCAAGGTGCCGAAGTACAAGGATTTTCGCCGCCTCTTCGATAAGGAGGGCAGGAACTTCGATGCCGTTCTGGTCTCCTGCCCCGACCACATGCACGCCACCGTCGCCATGTGGGCCATGGAGCGCGGCAAACACGTCTACTGCCAGAAGCCTATGACGCGGACCGTGTGGGAGGCGCAGCAGTTGACCCTCGCCGCCGCGAAATACGGCGTCGCCACGCAGATGGGGAACCAGGGCTATTCCCAAGTGGGCGCGCGTGAGTGCTGCGAGATCATCTGGAACGGGGACATCGGCAACGTGGCCGAGGTCCACGCCTGGACCAACCGCCCCGACCCGTATTGGCCGCAAGGCCCGGACGTCGTACCCACCGAAGGCGCCGTGCCCGCGACCCTCGACTGGGAGGCCTGGCTGGGCGACGCCGAACCCCGGCCCTACAGCAAAGCCTACGTGCCGCACAACTGGCGCGCCTTCCCCGATTTCGGCTGCGGCGCCATTGGCGATATGGCCTGCCACATCCTCGGCACGCCCAACATGGCCATGCGGCTCTCCGCGCCCACATCCGTCGAGTGCATCCAGCTCGAAGGCAAATCCAAGTACACGTTCCCTTACCGCACCGCCATCCGTTTCGATTTTCCCGCGCGCGGAAACATGCCCCCGCTGAAGCTGTTCTGGCACGACCGCCTGACCGCGCAGCCCAAGTTCGACGGCGTCCCCGAAGGCGAGTTGCTGGGCGACAAGGACATCAACGGCAGCCTCTTCATCGGCGACAAGGGCATGGTCACCACGGGCTGCTACGGCGAGCACACCCGCCTAGTCCCGGCCGCCCTGATGAAGGACTACAAGAAGCCCCCGCAGGTGCTGCCGCGCTGTCCCGGGCCTGAAGACGACTGGGTGAAGGCGCACTACCGCGATTGGATACGCGCCGCCAAGGGTGGCGAGCCGGCCTGCTCCAATTTCAGCGTCTCCGGGCCGTTCGTCCAGTGGATGTTGCTGGGCGTGATCGCAATGCGGGTGGAAGGCAAACTCCTCTGGGACGCCGAGAAGATGCGCTTCACGAACAATAACGAAGCTAACCATCTCTTGACGCCCAGGTTCCGCAAAGGCTGGAAATTCGTCTGATCCCGCTTACTCAGGGATCAGTTCGCCCCGCCGCACCGCGATCCGCAGTCCGGTTCCGGAGATTACGTGCAACGCTTCCTCCTTGGTAGCGCCGCGCTCGGGGTGGAGGAACGAGTCGATCAGCCGGTTCGCAACTTCCTGCGGGCAGATGCAATCGCGCAGTGGAGGAACATTCGCCGGCGTCCGGCGTTGCCAGTCGAATTCGATGTCCACCCGCTCACCGCTTTCCGAAACCCATCTGTCGTTCGCGCGGCAGAATACCCTGGCATCATCCTCGCCCTCGACCGCCACTCGCAGAAGGTAGTCGGTGCGCGACAACAATACCGCGCGTGCACGTGTGCCGTCAGGCCAGGTGATGGTCATAGCCTGATTCTCCCCACGCGCAATCTCGGGAACAAGATCTGGTGGTCCCAAATCCGATCGTTCGGGCTAGAACGATTGCTTCGGTTTGGTACGGGACTTTTCAGCGGATCGCCGCGATGCCCTTTTTCGCCGGCGCCGCAGCCTTCGGCAGGCTGATCAGGTTGGCCAGCAATTGATAGGCTCCGTCCGTGCCGGCGGGAAGTTGCCGCCATAGGGCCAGCCCCAGGTAAATCCAGCGCCCCTTACCCAGTCTGCCTTCCACCAGCGAGCCCAGTTTCTCTCCCGGATTGTCCCGGAAAGAGTCCACCATCGAAACCAGGTCCGTGTACTTCTTGTCCTTCTCACCCAGGAAGTACAGGCCTCGCTCCTGCACCCATCCCTCCCAGGTCTTGGGACCGATCTTGTTCGGGAAGGTAAACACCGGGTGGGTGGGAACCAACACTTTCACCGGCACCATCTCGTCACTTACCCGGTTGCCGCTGACCTTGGCCGGGAACGGTCCGTATTCGGCCTGGTTGAATTCCATCTTGTTGTACTGCACGATGACCGTGCCGCCGCGTTCCACGTAGTCCAGCAGGCGGCGGTTGTAGGCGCGCAAATCGGCGCGACGCTCATACGCGCGCACGCCGGTGACGATCACGTCGTGCTTCGAAAGATCGCCCCACGCCATCTCCTCGGGACCGATGAAACTGAGCCTGGCGCCCAACTGCTCGATGGCCTCCGGCACCTGGTCGCCCACTCCGGCGATGTAGCCGACGTTGATGTTGGACGTGATCTTCACGTCCACCACCTTCACCGTCGTCTCCGCCGGCTTGATCACCTGGCGGCGCTGCACGTGCGGGTATTCGATCTCCTGGTATCCGCTGTCGAACTTCTCACCCGTCCTGTCGGTTGACGTCACCATCGCACGCAGCGTATATTCGCCGGTTTTCGCCTGAGCGGGCGCGGCGACCTCGAAACGCGCCGACAGGGACTCGTCCTCGTGCGCGAAACGGATCGGCACGCTGGCGGGCGTGGCCTTCCATCCTGCCGGCAGTTCCAGCGTGACCGCGGCCTCGGCCGCGCCCTTGCCGCCGTTGGTGACCGTCACGTGAATCTCCCGCTCCGTCAGCCGGGAGGCGGAGGGTATCACCACCAGCGGCGGCGTCACGCGCACCGAAAACGCCGGCACCACGTTCAACTCCATCCGCTTCTCTCCGGAGAACACATCTTTCATGTAGCGGAATTGAACCGGCAGCTCAGTAGCGACCTCGACGCTGCCGGCCCTCACGTGAAACGTCGCCTGAAACGGGCTGGGCGCAAAGGGAACTCCGAACGGCACGCCGGGGTCGAAGATCTGGATGGCCTGGTTCTCGGGATGCTTCCAATAGTTGTCATCGAAGTAGGGCGTGGTCAGCTTGGCGTCCTTCGGCACATGCGCATCGATCGTACACGCGAAAGTGCCGTTCTTCTTCATCTCGTCCGGCTTGCACGCGCCGGGTCCGTCGAAGCCCGCTACCGTAACGCCCGTCACCGCCACATCGGTTCGGCCGCGATTCACGGCCAGCAGAGAGAGCTTGACCGGTTGTCCCGCGATCACCAGCCCATCGTCGGCCAGGGCCTCGAAATTCAAGCCGTGCGCCGCCAGCACGGCGTTCTCATAGTCCCGTTCTTTGAGCTTGAGGCGGAAGTCGATCTCGTACAGCGCGGAATCGGAGAGGCCGAGGGATGGCAACTGCGCGCGCAGCGCCCGCACGGCTGCGAGCCCGGCTTCCACCGGACCCGCGGTGCCCGCATCGTCGCCCTCCGCGAAAGCAGCCTGCGCCCGCCTGCCCTCCGCCATGATTCCTGTCAGCCCTCGCAACAGGGCTTCCGGCGGGTGGCTCCCCGCATACTGCGCCACTGCGCCCAAACTGGTGTCGATGCCGTCGAACAATCCGGATTCGGCCTTCCCCACCTGCCCGGAAATGCCGCTCTCCATGAGCTGATATCCGCCCGGGCCGCCGCGCCCGCCACGGCCGCCCCCGAGTCCCGGCACCGGCGGCAGCCCGCCCATGCCCTGGCACTTATGATTGCTGCGCGCTTCCGATCCGATTTCGGCATAGGTGCTACCCAGCAGCGGATCGTACGCCGCGGTATCCACCGGGGTCAGCCGCACCGGGGGCGTTGCCGGCTGTGGAGCCGGAGTAGCCTGGGGGGCCTCGCCGCCGCGCCCGCCCCTACCGCCCGGTCCGCCGAAGCCCGCGCTGAAATAGAGCTTCTTCGGCTGCCACGGACGCAGCCCCTCGCGGATCTGTTCCGGGTACATCGAGGGATCGCCTGCGGCCTGAAACCCTTCGCGCACCAGCACTGTAGTGGCTTCGTGGGCCCGGTCTCCTCCGCGCCCCTGAATGTTCATGGTCACGATCACGTCCGGCCGCAGCGTGCGGATGAGCCGCACGTAATCGCCGACGATCTCCTTGCGCCCCCACTTGGCGATCACTTCCTGCGGATCGAACGAGTAACCGTAATCGATAGCGCGCGTGAAATACTGTTCCGCGCCGTCGATGCGGTGCGCCGAAAGCAGTTCCGAGGTGCGCAGTACGGCCATATCGCCGAACAGCTCAGGACCGATCTCGTTCTGCCCGCCATCGCCGCGGTTGTTCTGCACGTCCACCGATCGCAGCCCCATGCCGTATCCGAAGTAGGCAAGCAGGGCGTTGTTTTCGTCGTCGGGGTGCGCGGGCGCCTGCATGAATGTTCCGGAAACGGTCAGCCTGCGCAAGGCCAGGCCGAGCGCGACATGACCGCTACTCTGCCCCGGCGCCGTTCGAGGCTGCCCCGTAGAAAATGCTGCGATCGAAACGGCGGCGGCGGCAATACAGAGCGGACGTTGCATAGTTGGTTTCGGATCTGGGGTGTAATATACCACCGTCCAAGCTGCAATCCGATTATGATGAATACCGAATCGCGATATCGGAAATCGGAACGGGAGCCACACCTGCCCATGCCCAAGAGACTCAGCCGCGTGAGCACCCCCATATGAGCGAACTGCGCTACGCCGTCGGCGTCGACGTGGGCGGAACCAAGATCGCCGCGGCCGTCGTGGACTCCGAAGGCAGGATTCACGAGAAGATCAGGCTGAAGACCGATCGCGGGGACCGCGACCGGTCGGTCTCGCAGGTGGCGCAAGCCGCGCACGAGGCGGTCGCTGCTTCCGGCGTTCCCTGGGAACAGGTCGGGGCCGTCGGCGTGGACGTCCCCGGCATCTACTACCCCAAAACCGGCAACGTATGGGCGCCGAACCTGCCCGGCTGGGACCAGATCCCACTGCGCGATTGGCTGGCGCCGCAGCTACCCCGCCCGGTCGTCGCCGATAGCGACCGCTCCGCCTATGTGCTGGGCGAGCAGTGGCTGGGCGCTGGGCGGAGCTTCACCGACGTTGTGTTCCTTGCCGTCGGCACCGGGATCGGCGCGGGCATCCTCGTCGACGGCCGTTTATGCCGGGGCGCCGAGGGCATCGCCGGAGCGGTCGGCTGGTTCGCCCTGAACCCCGAGAAGAAGGAAACCTACAAGCGGATCGGCTGCTGGGAGTCCGAGGCCGCCGGACCCGCCCTCGCCCGCAGACTCGCGGCGCCCGACGCCGAGGCCGTCATCGATGGTGCCCGCCGCAAGGATCCTGGCGCCCTCCGCGCCCTCGACGAGACTGTTCGCTATCTGGCCATGGGCATCGCCAATCTGGTGAGTCTGCTCAACCCGCAGATCATCGTGCTGGGCGGCGGGCTGATGCAGGCCGGCGACCTCTTCCTGGAACCCATCCGCCGCGAGATGCTCGATTGGGCGCAGCCGCTCGCCGCCCGGTCGGTGCGCATCGAGCTTACGCAGCTCGGCGAGAACGCGGGCCTGCTCGGCGCCGCCAGGCTGGCCCTGGAGGCGCACGGTGGCTGAGATCCGCAAAGCCGGCCTCGCCGCCGGCGCCGACGCCGGCATGTTCGTCTTCGGCATCGTCATGGCCCTGCTCGGCGCTGTGCTGCCGCTGCTCTCGAAGCAGATCGGATTCGACCTCGCCCAGGCCGGGAACATGTTCCTGGTGATGAACTGCTGCATGCTCGCCGCCATGCTGAGCCTCGGCATGCTCATGGACCGCTTCGGGCAGAAGCCCGTTCTCATCGGCGGAGCCATCGCGGTAGCGGCGGCGCTCGTGCTGCTGATCCGCGCCACCACCTATGGCGCCGTCCTGCTCAGCGCCGGTCTGCTCGGCGTGGGAGGCGGCGCGCTGAACGGAGCCACCAACACCCTGGTGGCCGACCTCTATGCCGAACCGCGCCGCAAGGCTTCAGCCCTGAACCTGCTCGGCGTCTTCTTCGGCTTCGGCGCACTGTTCCTGCCGTTCACCATCGGCGCCCTGCTGGAGGCGCTTGGGCTCCAGACCATCCTGTGGCTGGCTGCAATGCTGAGCGCTGTGCCGGCGGTCGTGTTCCTGGTCTTGGCCTTCCCGCCCGCCAAGCAGAAACAGGGCGTGCCCATGGCCGAAGTGGCCCGCCTGGCGCGCCATCCCTTGTTGCTACTCATCGCCTTCCTGCTCTTCTTCGAATCGGGCAACGAGTTCATCCTCGGGGGATACATCTCCACGTACCTGGTGCGCGAGGCCGAAGCTTCCCTGAGCGCCGCTTCTTACGCGCTGGCAGGCTATTGGGCCGCCATCATGCTCACCCGGATCGTCGCAAGCCGCCTGTTATTCCGGCTCAAGAACGCGACCCTGGTGCGGGCCAGCGCTTTGTGTACGGCCATGGCCGTGGCGCTGCTGATGGGCAGCCGGTCGGTCGCGGCAGGCGCATGCGCGGCCGTACTCATCGGCGCGGGCTGCGCCGCCATCTATCCCACGGTCCTGGCGGATGCCGGCAGCCGGTTCGCCGAATACTCCGGGACGGCATTCGGCATCATCTTCGCCATCGCGCTGGTAGGCGGCATGACGCTGCCCTGGTCCGTCGGGCAGATCGCCGCCCGCAGCGGCCTGCGGTGGGGCCTGGCCCTGCCGGTCTTCAATGCAGTCATGATTTTCATTCTTCAAACACGCATCATGCGCATGAATCGAGAGGTTACATGTCCGCCATCCGTTACTATGAACGAATAACCGCCCTACTGGAACGTATCCATTCCACTCAGGCCGCAGCTCTCGAACAGGCCGGCGAGGCCTTCGCCACGGCCATCGCGGGCGGCCGCCGTGTCTACCTGTTCGGCAGCGGCCACTCGGTGATCCCCGTCCTCGATGTCTTCCCCCGCTACGGCAGTTTTGTCGGCTTCGTGCCCTTGTACGACCCGCGCCTGATGTGGACCAACGTGGTCGGCCCGGGCGGCGCGCGCGAATTGCTGTGGTTGGAGCGGCGCGAAGGCTATGCCGAGGTCTTCCTGCAAAGTTATCCGCTGGCCGCCGGCGACTGCATGATCGTCTTTTCGCACGGCGGCCTCAACGCCGCGCCTATCGAAGCCGCGCAGATCGCGCGTCAAAAGGGGCTCACCGTGGTGACCGTCTCCTCGCTCGCCAATGCCCGTGCTGCGAAGCCCACGCATTCGAGCGGCAAGGTCCTGTCCGATCACGCTCACATCGCCATCGACAACTGCGTCGAGCCCGAGGACTCGCAGGTGGACATCGGCCGCCCCGAAAAGGTCGCCGCCGGATCCACGATGGCCTCCGTTTTCATCGCCATGTCCCTGGTGGCGGAAACCGGTGCTCGCCTCGCGGCAAAGGGCTGCGTTCCGCTGACGTTCGTTTCACCCAATGTGGCCGGCGTGGCGAAGGATCACAATCAGACGGTATTTGAAACGTACGCCAAGGCGTTGTCGTACGGCAGGCGGTAGCTTTGTTCGAGGCCGTCGTCCCCCCGGCACCTACGCTGGTAACATCGAATGGTGGACCAATCGCGCCTCAAGGGAATCGTACCCGCCCTCGTTACGCCCTTTCACCCCGACGAGCGGATCGACTGCGGCACCTGGCAGCGCCTCATCGACCGCATGATCGCTGCCGGCGTTGACGGACTCTTCGTCGGCGGCTCTTCCGGCGAGTTTTACGCCCTCGATCCCGAAGAGCGCGCCCTCACTCTGCGGTTTTGCGTCCAGGCCACCGCCGGCCGCGTCCCGCTCTTCGCCAACGTCGGCTGCATCACGACGCGCGAGACCGTTCGCCTCGCTGTCGCCGCGCAGGGCATGGGCGTCAACGCCCTCGTCGTCATCACACCCTACTACCTCAAGCCCACCCAGGACGAGCTGGCCGAGCACTACATCGAGGTCTGCCGCGCCGTCCGCCTGCCCGTGCTGGCTTATAATTTCCCGCAGCACGGCGGCGTCGAGATTCTGCCCGAGACCCTGGGCCGGATCGCGGCACGCTGCGAAAATATGCTGGGCCTCAAGGACTCCAGCGGCAATCTGGAGCAGACCGTCGCCTACCGCACGTGCGCGCCAGGCCGGGAACTCACCGTCTTTGTAGGCTCCGAAGGCATCCTCCTCGACGGCTGGCAGCGCGGCTGCCACGGCGCCGTCACCGCCTGCGCCAACATCGCCCCGCGGCTCTTCGTGGATCTCTATCGCGCCTGGCGCGAAGGCCGCCTCGAAGAGGCCAGCCGGCTCCAGGTGCTTGCCGCCGAACTCGGTGAAGCGGGCGGCCTGCACACCTTCCCCTCCGTCCTGAAGGAAGCCATGCGGCTGGCCGGATTCCCAGCGGGCAACTGCCGCCGCCCCATCGGCCCCATGCCCGAACCCGCGCTCCGGCAACTCGCCGCCGTCGTCGATCATCTGAAAACAGAAGGCTGTCTGGCCTGACCAACGCTGGAGGGTAATCATGCACACCAACCGCCTCGCCGGCGAGAAGAGTCCCTATCTGTTGCAGCATGCCCACAATCCTGTCGATTGGTATCCCTGGGGCGAGGGAGCCTTCGCCCGCGCCCGCACCGAAAACAAGCCCATCTTCCTCTCCATCGGTTATTCGACCTGCCACTGGTGCCACGTCATGGAGCGCGAGAGCTTCGAAAACGAGCAGATCGCCGCGCTCCTCAATCGCGACTTCGTCTCCATCAAGGTCGACCGCGAAGAGCGCCCCGATGTCGACCGCATCTACATGACCTTCGTCCAGGCCACCACCGGCGGCGGCGGATGGCCCATGTCCGTCTGGCTCACTCCCCAACTTCAACCCTTCTTTGGCGGCACGTACTTCCCGCCCGAAAACCGATGGGGACATCCGGGCTTCGGGTCGATCCTCACGCAGCTTGCCTCCGCCTGGGCCAGCGACCGCGAGAGGATTCTCGAATCGGCGCACGGCATCGTGGAGCAGTTGAGACAGCACGTCGCCGTCGAGCCCGCGCACGGCGGCATTCCGTTCGACGCCGCCACACTGGATTCCGGTTTCGCCATCTTCCGCCGCACCTTCGATTCGCGGCTCGGCGGCTTCGGCGGCGCGCCCAAGTTCCCGCGCCCCTCCGTCTTCAATTTCCTGCTCCGCTACCACGCGCGCACAAAGAACGCCGAGGCACGCGACATGGTGCTGCTCACGCTGCGCGAGATGGCACGGGGCGGTATGCACGATCAGTTGGGCGGCGGCTTCCACCGCTACTCCGTCGACGACCGCTGGTTCGTGCCGCACTTCGAGAAGATGCTCTACGACCAGGCCCAGCTCGCCGTGTCTTATGTAGAGGCCTTCCAGCTCACCCGCGACCCGCAGTTTGCCAACGTCGCGCGCCGCATCTTCGATTACGTCCTGCGCGACATGACCGATCCCGCGGGCGGCTTCTACTCCGCCGAGGACGCCGATAGCGTGATCGATCCCGCCCACCCGGACCTCAAGGGTGAGGGCGCGTTCTACATCTGGAGCGCCGATGAGATCCGCAGCATCGCCGGCGCCGATGCCGAACCGTTCATGCGCCGCTACGGGGTCCGCGAAAACGGCAACGTGGATCACGATCCGCACGGCGAGTTTACCGGCAAGAACATCCTCTACCAGGCGGAGCCGGCCGAGGACGCTGCCGCAGTCGCCCGCGCCGAGGACGCGCTGCTCGCGGCCCGCGCCACGCGCATTCGGCCGCACCTGGACGACAAGATCCTCACTTCGTGGAACGGCCTCATGATCTCCGCCTTCGCCCTCGGCGGCGCCGTGCTCGAAGAGCCCCGCTACGCCGATGCCGCCCGCCGCGCAGCGGAGTTCGTCATCACCCACATGCACGATCCGGCGACCGGCATCCTGCTGCGCCGCTACCGCGCCGGCGAGGCTGCCATTCCCGGATTCCTCGACGACTACGCCCTTTTCGCCCAGTCCCTCATCGATCTCTACGAGGCCCAGTTCGATCTCGCCCACCTGCGCCTCGCGGTCGCGCTCACTGCCAAGATGCGCGAGCTCTTCGAGGATCCGGCCGGCGGCTTCTTCAGCACCGCGGCCGGCGATTCCTCGCTGGTGCTCCGCGTGAAAGAGGACTACGACGGCGCCGAGCCTTCGGGCAATTCGGTGGCCGCGATGAACCTGCTCCGCCTGGAGCGGATGACCAGCCAGCCTGAATTCCTCCGGTCCGCCGAGCGCGCGTTTGGCGCATTCGGCACGCGCCTCTCGCACGCCCCCGTGGCCATCCCGCAGATGCTGGCCGCCTGCGAGTTCGCCCTCGGCGAGCCGCGCGAGATTGTTTTCGCCGGAGGGGACATCTCGCCCCTGCTGCGCGAGTTTCGTGCCCACTTCGTGCCGAACCGGGTGGTGCTGCTCGCCGACCCGGCTCTTGCCGCATGGGTTCCCGGCATCGAATCGATGACGGCGCGCAACGGCGGCAGCGTGTACGTCTGCCGCAACTACGCGTGCCAGTTGCCGGTTTCCACGCCGGCCGAGTTGGCCGAGTTGATACAATGATGACTTCACCACACAAATCGATCAGGAGGAGCTATGGAAAGACCAGGAGCCACCACACTAAAAGGAAATCCGCTGACATTGATCGGGCCGGAGCTCAAGCCGGGCGATGCCGCCCCTGACTTCTCACTCATTTCCCGCACGCTCCAGCCGGTGACTCTGAAAGATACCGGCAGCGCCGTGCGCATCTTCAGCGTGGTGCCCTCGCTCGACACGCCGGTGTGCGATGCCCAGACCAAGCGTTTCAACGAAGAAGCCGCCAAGCTCTCAGGCGTGGATATCTACACAGTCAGCATGGACCTGCCTTTCGCCCAGAGCCGCTGGTGCGGTGCCTTCGGCGTGGACAACGTGAAGATGCTCTCCGATCACCGGGACGGCTCCTTCGGCGCGGCCTACGGAACGCTCATCAAGGAACTGCGCATCGAGAGCCGGGCCATTTTCGTGGTCGATAAGAGCAACAAGATCCGCCACGTCGAGTACGTGAAGGAGGTCGCCGACCATCCGAACTACGAGACGGCGCTGGCGGCCGCCCAGGGGGCGCTCGCGGCCGGCGCGTAGACCTCTTTGTGAATCCTACTCCCACATCCACGGCGCTGCACGCGGAACGGATTCTCACGCGCGCCGTGGATAGCCCCCTGATACGCGGGGGCCTGACCATCGTCGCCGGTGTGCTCACCGGCAATGTCCTGGGCTTCGTGCGCGTGGCCGTGATCGCGTACCTGCTCGGCACGCGCAGCCACGCCGATTCGCTGGCGGTCGCGCTCGGGCCGCTCGACACGCTGAATTCGGTGCTCATCAACAGCATCGTGTTCGCATTCGTACCGATGCTCACGGCCGCTACCGGCGAGGAGCGCATCGCGCTCTTTCTGAAGCTCTCGCGGGGCTTCGTGTGGGTGTGCTCGGCCATCGCCGCCATCGTTATCGCCGGCGCTCCGTGGCTGATGCGCGTGCTCGCGCCCGGCCTCGATCCGGCATACTTCGATACCTCCGTCAACGTTCTCCGCATCCTTGCCCTCTCCACGCCCGCCGCCGGCGTGGCGGCGGTGCACTGCGCGCTGCTCTACACCGACCGGCGTTTCGGGCCGACCGCGTTCTACCAGGCGGCGATCAACGTCTTCACCATCATCGGCGCCTTCACGCTGTGGCGCTTCATCGGCGTTTACGCGTTTCCCATCGGCTACACCACCGGCGCCCTGGTGCAGCTCGCCATCGTGTACTTCGCGGCGCGCTCCGGCCTGAAGACCTCCGAGGTTCCGCGTTCCGCCAGGCCGTGGAGCGAGATCCTCACCAAGCCCGCGTTCTTCGTGGTCTACGCGGCCGCGCTCGGCCTCAACATCGTCTTCACCCGCGCCTACGCCACGCACGCCGGCCCGGGCATGGCGGCGGCGCTGGATTACTGCATGCGCGGCGTGGCCGTCCCGCTGGCCCTGCTGGTGAACCCCATCTCCAACTCGCTATTGCCGGAGATCGCGCGCCTGCGCAGCCTGTGCCGCCTCAAGGAAGCGCTGCGGCTGATCGACCGCACGATCGCGCTCACCGCCCTCATCGCCATGGCGGGCTGCGGGTTCGCCATGGCGTTCCGGGTGCCGGCGATCCGCATCCTGTTCCAGCGGGGCAGCTTCACCGCCGAATCGACGCGGCTGGTGGCGGCCGCATTTCTGACGCTGGCGCCCAGCGTCATCGGCTGGAGCCTGATCGAGATCCTGGCGCGCTCGCTGTTCGCGCTGGATCGCCGGTGGCCCTCGGTGATCGCCGCCATGATCCCCGTCCTCGTGAACGCCACCATCTCCATCCGCCTCGGCCCGGAGCGTCCCGAGTATATCGGCCTCGGGTCGTCCGTCGGCCTCATCGCCGGTTTCGCCGTCCTGTTCGCGGTTGCGCACCTCACGCGCAAGAACTGGCTCGCCCAGGGTTGACGCTGCCGTGCCCCTGTTCGGACCGCTCCACCTGACGCTGATCGCCGTCACCGCCGCCTGCTGCGCCGTGCTCAGCGTGCTGTGCCGCCGCAAGCTCGTTCCGGCGCGGCCGGTGTGCCTGGCGATCGGCTGGGGCCTGGTGATCAACGAGCTGATCTGGTTTGCCTTCCGCTACTCGCACGAAGGCGTACACCTGTGGAACCTGCCGCTGCAACTCTGCGACGCCACGCTATGGATGAGCGCGCTCGCCTGCCTCACCCGGTGGCCGCGGGTGGTCGAGTTCGCCTACTTCGGCGGGCTCGCCGGCGCCGGTATGGCGATCCTCACCCCGGACCTCTGGTCGCCGTGGCCGTCCTATCCGGCGATCTACTTCTTCCTCTCCCACGGCGGCATCGTGCTCGCCGTGAGCGTTCTCGTCTTCGGCCGCATCGCACCGCTGGCGCGCGGCGCGGTGTGGCGCGCGTTCGGCATGCTGCTCGGCTTTGCCGCGCTGGTGGGGACGGTGGACGCGATCACCGGCGCCAACTTCATGTACCTCTGCCGCAAGCCGAAGGGCGCCTCGCTGCTCGATTCGTTCGGGCCCTGGCCGGTGTATCTCTTCGCGGGCGCTGCCCTGGCGCTGGCGCTCTTCTGGTTCCTCTCACTCTTCGCGCAGGGCCATGACCGGGTCAACGAGTGACGCGCGCCGGGCCGGCGCCGCGCTGGCCGCGATCGCGATCACGACCAGCAGCGCCGCGGCCGCGACGAAGGTGGCGGCGTCGAGCGCGGTCACGCCATAGAGCAGCGATCGCAGGTAGCGCGTGAGTCCCCAGGCTCCGGCCAGGCCTGCGCATACCGCGGCGGCGGCCAGCCAGGCGGTCTCCACCAGCACCTGGCGCTGTACCTGCTCGGGCCGCGCGCCGATGGCGATGCGGATGCCGATCTCGCGGGTGCGCCGGGTTACCAGGTAGGCCATCACGCCGTAGACGCCGAGCGAGGCGAGCACCACGGCCATGGCCGCAAACAGACCGAGCAGCAGAAGGTTGAAGCGCTGCGGGGCAAGGGCGGCGGACACGCGCTCGTCCATGGTCTTGACGTCGAAGACGGGCTGCGAGCGGTCGACGGAGAACATCCGGTCCTCCACCGCGCGCAATGCCGCCCGGGGATCGCCGGTGGTGCGAACCGACATGTACATCATGGAGAGGAAGCGGTTGTTGCCCTGCTGGCAGAGGCAATTGTAGATGAGGGGCGGCGGATCTTCGCCGAGCGCGCTGCCGCGCACGCTGCCCACCACACCCACGATCGTCTTGCGGTTGCCCTCGCGGCCGATCACGACGGTGCGTCCCACCGGGTCCTCGCCCGGAAAGACCTTGCGCACGAAGGCGTCGTTCACGAGGATGTTGGCCGCCGCCTTGGGCGTGTCCTGCGCGTCGAAGAGGCGCCCGGTGCGGAGGGGAATTCCCATGGCGGCGAAGTAGTCGCGGCTCACCAGGGTCTGGTTGCTCTGCGGCCACTGGGCCGGGGGCAGCGGAGCGCGTCCGGCGACCTGGAAGGCGATCACCAGGTAGGGCCGCTCGCCGCCCAGCGGGAGGTCGGTGGCCGCCGCGGCGCTCTTTACCATGGGCAGCGCGCGCAGGCCGGCCAGTGCGTCTTCGTGGTAGCGCATCTGGTTGTCGCCCGTGGCATAGCGGGGACCGGTGAGGTTCACGCGGAAGGTGAGCAGGTTGTCCGAGGGAAAGCCGAGCGGCGTACGGGCGAGGTTCACGAAGCTGCGCGCCAGCAGGCCCGCGCCGATGAGCAGCACCAGGGAAACCGCCAGCTCGGCCACTACCAGCAGACGCCGCAGGCGCGCGGCACCGACGGCGCCGGTATGCGCGCCCGCGGCCTTCAGGGCTTCGATGATGTTGACCCCGGCCGCGCCCAGGGCCGGCGCGAGGCCGAACACCACTCCCGTGAGCAGCGTGAGCCCGAAGGTGAAGGCGAGGGTGCGCAGGTCCATGGCGATGGGGGGGTAGCGGTCGAGCACGAGCGGCTTCCAGGAATTGAGCGCCTCGATGGCGAGCGCCGCGAGCAGCGCGCCCGCGGCGCCTCCCGGCAGGGCGAGCACGAGGCTCTCCACGAGCACGTCGCGCACCAGCCGCCCGCGCGTGGAGCCCAGCGCCATTCGCACTGCGAGTTCGCGGCGCCGCGCGGCCGCGCGCGCCAGGAGCAGGTTGGCCAGGTTGGCGCAGGCAATCAGCAGGACGAGCCCGACGGCACCGGTCAACGCCCAGAGCGCCGGGCGCAGGTCGCCGGTGATGCGGCGCGCCAGCGGCACGGCGACGATCTGCATGCCCTTCAGGAAGGCATCGGCTTCGAAGTCCTTCGGATACTCGTTGCGGATGCTGCGCGTGGCGGTGTCCATTTGGGCATCGACGGCTTCGGCGCGGACCGCCGGGTTGAGCCGCGCGACGATGCTGACGAGCCGCATTGGCCGCTGGGCCGAGCGCGGAAGCTGAGACGCCTCGTCCATGGGCTGGGGCCGCCAGACCTGGGTGCCATGCGGGTAGTCGAAGCCCTGCGGCATGACTCCGACGACGTTGCAGGCCGTGCCATCGAGCGTGACGGTCTTGCCGACCACGTGGGGGTCGCTGGCCAGGCGGCTGCGCCAGAAGGCGTAGCTGAGCACGGCGACGGGCGGCGTGTTGCGGCCCTCCTCACCATCCGCAAGGTAGCGGCCGATCATCGGCCGGATGCCGAGGGTGGCGAAAAACGAGGGTGTGACCTGCGCGGCCTCGAGTTGCTCGGGCCGGTCGACGCCGCTCCAGTTCACGGTGTACGTGCCGTAGGCTCCGGCTTCGGCGAAGAGACGGCGCATCTTGCGGAGGCTGTAGTAGTCCGGGCCGGTGGCCACTTCCATGGCGCCGCCGCCGAAGCGCTCGGTTACCCAGTACAGGCGGCCGGGATCGGCGTACGGCAGCGGCCGCAGCAGGATCGAATTCACCAGGCTGAACACCGTGGTGTTGGCGCCGATGCAGACGGCGAGCGTCAGCGCGGCGGTGACCAGCAGGACAGGGTCCCGCCGGAGCGCGCGTGTCATGATTTCCCCCTCCAGGTTGCGGGCCGGGAGGCCCGCGTTACTTGCGCATCGAGTACTTATTGAGCGCGGCGATCAGCTTAGACGCCGCCTCGGGCGGTTTGGCTCCGCTATTGAGAATGTCCTTGCTGGACCAGCGCTGGCCGTACATCACCTGGTTCTCGTCGATGTCGTTGCGCAGCGTGGCGCCATCGAGCGAGACGCCGGCGAAGAGGCCCTTGGAACGCGACCAGGACAGGATTTCGGCGGTCATGAGCGCATCGGTCTGGGCGGTGGCATTACGGCCCACGGGGCCGGCGGCGGCCGTGGCCTCTCCGCCGATGGTGAACTTGCTGGTGGTCAGCTTCTTCATGCCGCTCTCGTTCATGATGAGCAGGATCACGTCGGTTGCGGCGACGCCGATCTGGAGACCGAAGCTGCCGCCTTCGATGCGGATGGCCGCGGGCGGCCCCCATCCCGTTCCTCCCTGGGCGCGGCAGAGGGCATAGCCGTGGCCGTACTTCCCGCCGACGACGAACGCGGCTTTCTTGAGCGAAGGCACGAGCACGATGCAGTACGACTTGTCGAGCAGGCCCTGCGGGATGGAGCGGTCGGGGGTGCCCATGACTTCGGAGAAGAGCGTGGCGGCATCGCCGAGGCGCTCCGCGGTCTTGGCCTTCTCATCGGCCGCAAACAGCGGAGCGCAGCCAATCGCCAGCGACAGTGTGAGAGGTAGTATGCGCATGGATCTATCCTAACGCGCCGGGTTACGGCTTCGCGCCTCCCAGCGTGGCGGTGGCCAGCGTGCCGCCGAGCCCCATGGTCTCGACCGCACTCGAAGGCACGATCACCATGGAGCCGCGCTCCTTGATGGCCTCGTACAGCATGTTCATGGCGCGGAGGTGCAGCGCCACGGGATTGTTCTGATAGGTCTCCGCCGCGGTGGAGAACTTGTCCGCGATCTCCGTCTCAGCCAGGCCGAGGATCACGCGGGCGCGGCGCTCGCGCTCGGCCTGCGCCTCGCGCGACATAGCGTCCTGAAGCTCCGGCGGGATCTGCACGTCGCGGATCTCGACGCTCTGCACCGTGATGCCCCAGGGGTTAGTCTTCTCGTCGAGGATGCGCTGCAACTCGGTGCCGAGCATTTCGCGCTCGGCGACCATCTGGTGCAGCTCATGGCGTCCGATGGACTCCCGTAACGCTGTTTGGGCGCTCATCATGATGGCCTCGTCGAAGTTCTGGACTTCGAGGACGGCCTTCTCGGCGTTCCACACCATCCAGAAGACAATGGCGTCGACGTTGACGGGCACGGTATCGCGGGTCAGGGTGGATTCGGCGCTGACGCTGGCCACGCGCACGCGCTGATCGACGTAGCGGGCCGCGACATCGACGATGGGGATCACGTGGAACATGCCCGGGCCGGCGAGGCCGCGGTACTTGCCGAAGCGGAGCACGGCGACGCGCTCCCATTGATCGGCCACGCGGATGGAGAACAACAGGTACAGGCCCACGAGCAGCGCGGGCACAACCCAGACGGGATTGCCCAGAATCGCCGAGAGCCCGAGTCCGGTGGCCACGGAGATGACGAACAGCGCCACGCCTACCTGGCTTACTCGCACCTGATCGAATCGCATTGTACTACCTCCTTTTCCGCTCGCCTTCGGTGTTAAAAGCATGGATCTCCTCCAAAAGCTCTTTGGTGGTGAAGCCGGCCGCTCCGGCGCGGGCGACGAAATCGCTCACGAGCTGGGTTAACTGGCGGCGGCGCTCCACGTCGCTTTGCTTGACTTTCTGCTGGCCAATGAATGTGCCGGTGCCCTGGTGGGTTTCCAGGACGCCGCGAATCTCCATTTCCCGGTACGCGCGCTGCACGGTATTGGGATTAATGGCGAGGTCAACCGCGACCTGCCGCACGGTAGGGAGCTGATCCCCCGGCTGGAGCGACCCCGCCGCCATGCGTCCCATGACCTGGTCGATGATCTGGCGGTAGACGGGGACGCCGCTTTGCAGGTCGAGCCGGAACTCGATGGGTTTCCGTTGGGTCGGCGTGGTGCTCATCTGTTTCCTAGTGTATTAGTGATATAGTACATTGTCAAGGGAAATTTAGGGGGCGGGGCGGGGTTTCGGTGGTTTCGCGGCGGGTTCGGGTTGGGGAGTTTTGTTGAAAACAAAGGGGGTAATTGGGTTCGTTCGGCATCCGCGCTGCTTCGCAACGAGGGCGCGGAGGGCGCGGGTGAGCGCAATATTGAAGTGGGCCTGGTAGCGGTGGAGGAGCTGGAGCTTGGGTAGCTGGGCGGCGAAGGATTCGACGAGGCGATCGATTGCGTCGCCGGAGTGATTGTGCATTTCGAGCTCGAGGGTATCGCGCTCCATGGCCATGGCGCGGCGCTGGCGCCATAGGGCAGCGGCCAACTCGCTGACAAGCGACATTTCGGCCTGGTCGCGAGGGCCGAGGCGCGCGACATACATATTTAAGAGGCGGTGGAAGGCCTCGGGATCTTCATTGCGCATCAGGACAGTTTTGGAACGAAGTCCGTGGCGGGTGGCGTTTTGCGAGGAGCGAGCCTTGCCCTCGAGTGTCTTGGGGCCGCGGGAGCGCGCGCCGTTGGCACGGTTGGCACGAATTTGCTTTTCGGAAGCCATGGCGTTGGGTGGAGGGAGAGACATCCCCTCCTGATACCAGGATACCGCGGGGGTGCAAGGAATTTGGGTGTAGATTGTTTGTTTTCAATGAAATATGGGCGGAACTGGGGTGGGACGAAGGGGAAGAAGCAAGGAAGCGAAGAAGCAGAGAAGCGAAAAAGGGAGGGGTCGGCGCCGGTGGACGACGGACGCCCGCCCACCCCGGTGCCGCATCTGGGGTTCGCGGAGGTAAAGTTGCCGGGCACGGGAACATGAACCGGGGCACGAAGCGCGTGGTATAGTTGTCTGCCAGAGGGGATGCTGAGCAAGACATCTCACTTTCGGGTGATGCGGCGCGCTTGGGCTACGTGTCTGAGCCTGCTGTTGTCGTTCGCTTCCCTGGCGCCGCTCGGGGCGCGGATGTTCAGCGAATCGAACTGCTCCTGCTGCCGGCTGCATGGCAAATCGTGTTCCAAGAAGCGGGGAGCGGACAACCCTTCGGGCCCGGCCGTCACCAGCAACGACTGCCAACCAGATTGCGGCAGTATCACGCTGGCCAGCGGCAGGGCCAACGGACTCCTCAAGCCATCGGCGCGTGCGATCGCGCCGCCGGTCCGAATCGGCGGCGGAGTGCCGGCTCTCCACTCGGCCGCGATTGTACACCCCGTAGACAATACCCTCCGGCAACGGCCGCCCCCTTCCATCCTCGGCTGATCTGTTTCGCTGTTTCTAAAAAAGAAGCCGGGTTAGCCCCCGGGGCAAATTTTTTTCGCCTCGGGAAGTGAGGATTTTTCGCATGTTACAGAGGGTGAGGTTTTCTGTCTACATTTGTTTCCTGCTGCTTGGGGTGATCACGGCGGCCGCACAGGAATCGATCCAATACGGGAGTATCAGCGGCCGCGTGGAGGACGCGAGCGGCGCGGTGATTCAGGGCGCGAAGGTCACTGCCCGCAACGGTGACACCAACATCGGCAACGCGCAGCTCACCGACAAGGACGGACGGTTTCGCTTTGCGTACCTGAGCGTGGGCCCATACGAGATCCGGGTGCAGCGGCCCGGATTCGCGGAGGCCGTGCGCACCGTCCTGGTGCAGGCGGGGTCGGCATTCGAGCTCCCGGTGGAACTCGGCGTGGCATCGTCGGAGAGCGTGGTCACGGTGAACGGCCAGGCGGACCTGCTGGAGACGGCGCGGACCCAGGTGGCGGGCACGGTATCGCAGAGCGAAGTGCGCTCTCTCCCGCTGAACGGGCGCAGCTTCCTGGACCTGGCGCTGTTGATTCCCGGGGTATCTCCCACCAACACGGCAAGCAACCAGCTTTTCGCGGAGACCTCGGCGGTGCCGGGACAGGGGATCTCAATCGGCAGCCAGCGGAATTTCTCGAACAGCTTCATCGTGGACGGCCTGTCGAACAACGACGACGCGGCCGGGCTGACGGGAGCGTTCTACGGCCTAGACGTGGTGAGCGAGCTGCAGGTGGTGACCTCCGGCGGGCAGGCGGAGCTGGGACGCGCGCTGGGCGGATACGTCAACGTGGTGACCCGCAGCGGCACCAATACGCTGCACGGGGATCTGTACGGCTATTTCCGCAATCAGCGTTTCAACGCGGCCAATCCCCTGGCCCAGATGGCGCTGCCGCTGACGCAGGCGCAGTACGGCGCCAGCCTGGGCGGTCCTATCGTGCGCGACCGGACGTTCTATTTTGTGAACTTCGAGCAGCGGGAACTGAACCAGTCCGGCCTGACCACGATCACGCCGGCCAACGTGGCGGCCATCAACGCCAGGCTCACGGCGGTGGGATACCCGGGTCCGCAGATCTCCACGGGCATTTACCCCAATCCCGTACACAATACGAATCTGTTCGCCAAGGCCGACCACCAGTTCAGCCAGAAGGACCAGGCGAGCATCCGCTACAGCCTCTACCACGTTACGGCGATCAACTCGCGCGGCGCGGGAGGCCTGAGCGCGCCCACGGCTTCGGCGAACCTGGACGACACCGATCAGAGCGTGGCGGTGAGCAACATCGCGACCTTTTCCACGCACCTGGTGAACGAGACGCACGGGCAGTTCACCAACAGCGACCTGAAGGCTCCGCCATCCGATCCGATCGGGCCGGCGGTGAGCATTTCGGGAGTGGCTTCGTTCGGCACGTTGTCGGGGTCGCCGACGGGACGATTGAACCGGCTGGGCGAAATCGCGGACAACCTGTCCTACCAGGCGGGCGCGCACGCCATCCGGGTGGGGACGGATTTCCTGTACAACGACGACACGATCACGTTCCCGCGATCGGCGCGGGGGAGCTACGCGTTTTCGTCGCTGGCGAACTTTCTGAGCGGGACCTACAACGCTTCGGGTTTCACCCAGACGTTCGCGAACAGCGTGGTTGCCCAGACGAATCCCAACGTGGGGTTCTACGCGCAGGACGAATGGAAGGCGGCCCCGCGCCTGACCTTGAATGTGGGCGTGCGGTACGATTTGCAGTACCTGCGGGGCATCGCCACCGATACCAACAACGTGTCGCCGCGTGCGGGATTCGCGTGGACTCCGTTCCGATCGGGGAAGACAGTGATCCGCGGCGGTTTCGGGCTGTTCTACGACCGCATTCCCCTGCGCGCGCTGGCGAACGCGCTGCTTTCGGCGAACAACACGACGGATCCCGGCCACTTGAGCCAGATCAGCGTGAGCCTTTCGCCGGCCCAGGCGGGCGCGCCGGTGTTTCCGAACATTCTCTCGAGCCTGACGCTGCCGCCGGGGGTACTGTTCAACTTCAGCACCATGGATCCGCACATGCAGAACGCGTATTCGGAGCAGGGCAGTTTCGAGATCGAGCAGCAGATGGGCGCGCGCAGCACGCTGAGCGCCGGTTACCAGCATGTCCGCGGCCTGCACCTGATCGTTTCGATCAACCAGAATGTGCCTACCTGCACCGCCTCAGGAACCAACAACGGGTGCCGTCCGAACGCGGCGTACGGCAACAACAGCCAGTATTCTTCACTGGCCGATTCGCACTATGACGGCCTGCACGTCTCCTTCGTGCAACGGCCGGCCGCCTGGGGCAACTATCGCATCTCTTACACGTTTTCGAAATCGCTCAACAACGTGGGCGAGTTCTTTTTCAGCACACCCGTCAACCAATACAATATCTGGCAGGACTACGGCCGCTCGGACGACGATCAACGCCACCGGTTCGTCCTGGAAGGCACGGTCCACGCGCCGGCGGGCGGAGCGAACCGCGGATGGCAGCGGGTTGCCCGGGGGTTCGAGCTGACCGCGATGCTGCAGTACTACTCGCCGCTGCCGTTCAACATCACGACGGGCGCCAACACCGTCCAGGGAACCGCGGCGCGGCCGACCATCGACGGGGTGTTCATCAACCGCAACGCCGGATCGGGATTCGACTTTCTGGGCCTGAGCGCGCGCCTCAGCCGTAGTTTCCACCTGTCCGAGCGGCTCCGCATGGAGTTGCTGGCCGAAGGTTTCAATCTTACCAACCATCTCAACGGCGTGACGTTGAACGGGGTATTCGGCACGGGGGCGTACCCGACGAATCCGGCGCCGACATTCAAGCAGATCACCGCGGTGAACGACGCAAGGTCGCTGCAATTCGCCCTGCGGTTCCGGTTTTGACAGGGAGGGCTCATGATTCCGCTACTTCTTTATGCCGCGGCGGCCGCACATCTCGGCCCGATGGGTCCGGAGGCGCCGGCGCGCGAACCGCAGATGGCGGCCAATTCGTCGATGGTGGCGATGGCTTTCGGAGCGGGTAACGCCATCTACTTCAGCTCCTCGCGCGACGGCGGAAGCACGTTTGCGCCGCCGACCAAGGTTGCCGGGGCGGGGATCGTTCCGCTGAGCCGGCACCGCGGGCCACGCATCGCGCTGTCCGGACGCACGATCGTGATTACCGCGGTGGCGGGCAGCCGGCCGCAGGAGGGCGCGCACGCCCACGGCCTTCCTGCCGACGGCGACCTGCTGGTGTGGCGCTCGCAGGACGGCGGAACGACCTGGTCGACCGCCAAGGCGATTAACGATGTCCCGGGTTCGGCGAGCGAGGGCCTGCATGGCCTGGCCTCGGATGGCGGGAGCACGCTGTTTGCGGTGTGGCTGGACAAGCGCGGCGGGAAGGGCACCAGGCTTTACTCCTCGCGCTCGAGCGACGGCGGCGTCACGTGGGCGGCGAATGTCCAGGTCTATGAATCGCCCGGCGGCTCGATCTGCGAGTGCTGTCATCCTTTGGCGGCGATCTCGCCCGGAGGCGAATTCGTGGCGATGTGGCGCAACTCTTTGAATGGCTGCCGGGACCTGTACCTGGCGACGTCTCGCGACGGTGTGAATTTCCCGGCTCCCCACAAGCTCGGCAACGGGACGTGGCCGCTGAACGCATGTCCGATGGATGGAGGAGGCCTCGCGGTGTCGGCGACGCGGATCGTCACGGCATGGCGGCGCGAAGGCAACGTCTTCCTCGATGAAGCGGGGCGGCCGGAGCGGCAAATCGGCACGGGCAAGGACGTGGCGCTTGCTCTCAGCGGCGAGCGCGCGTACGTGGCCTGGGTCGAGGGGGCGAACGTGGACGTGTGGATCGACGGCAAGGTGGAACGGCTCTCGAGCGCCGGAGCGTTCCCTTCGCTGACCGCGTTGCCTGGCGGCGGGGTGCTGGCTGCGTGGGAAGAGGACGGCGCCGTGCAGATTCGCCGCCTGAGGTGAGAAGAGGACCGCGTGACCTGCGGAGGCATCATTCCGAGGAATTTCGCCGCGCGGACTGGATTGCAGTTTGTCGAAAGAGACCTCCTATGAAGTTAACGATGATCCTTGCGGCTCTCCTGTCAGCGGAGGGCGGCGTTTGGGCGGCCGACCAGCAGGTGACCGTCCGTTTTCAAGCGATGGTTGGCAGTGAGAAGTTCGCCTGCGGGCGGACGTACCCTGGAATCGGCACGACGGCGTCCACGCTGGCGCCACGCGACTTCCGCTTCTACGTGCACAACGTGGCGCTGATCGACGATTCGGGCAAGAGCGTTCCGCTCCAGTTCAGCCAGGACGGCAGGTGGCAGTTGGACGATGTCGCGCTACTGGATTTCGAAGACGCCACCGGCGGCTGCGTAAACGGCACCCCGGATGTCAACGACCGGGTCACGGGCACGGTTCCGGCCGGCCATTATACGGGCCTCCGCTTCACTCTTGGCGTGCCTTTCAATAAGAACCACACCGACCTGACGACGCAGCCTCCGCCGCTCAATCTCACGGCGCTCGCCTGGGTGTGGAACGCGGGGCGGAAGTTTGCGCGCCTGGATTTTGCGAGCACCGGCCAGCCGCGCGGATACGCGATCCACCTGGGCAGCACCGGCTGCACGCCGAACGAGAACAAGACCGCGCCGCCGGTTCAGTGCAGCGAGCCGAACCGCGTGGATGTGGAACTGGCCGGGTTCGACGCGCGGAGCGACGTGGTGGTGGCGGATCTGGCGGCGCTGCTCAAGGATTCCAACATCGACACGAACCAGCCGAAAACCGCTCTTGGTTGCATGTCCAGCCCGGAGGACGGCGATTGCGCGCCGCTATTCGCCAACCTGGGGCTGCCCTTCGCCGGCCATTCGGCCGGCAGGCAGTCCTTTTTCCGCAAGGCTGCAGCGTCCGATGACAAGCGCTCTGCGGCGGCCGGGAACTGAGGGTATGAACAAGCTGGCGCTTCTGTTCTGCTTCGGCGGCGGGCTGTGCCACGCGCACGACGCACACGGCCACTCGAGCGCGCCGCCGGAAGCGCGGCTACTGAAATCTCCGTTGGCTTTCACCGCGGAGCAGGCTGCCGCCGCGCAGCCTGTCTACGGGCGCCGTTGCGCCGGATGTCACGGCGACGATGGCAAAGGGCGCACGCCGGCGGCCGCCAAACTTCCGGTGCGGCCGACCAACCTGACCGAATACCTTATGGAATCCATGCGCGACGGCGAGATCTACTGGGTGGTCAGCCACGGTATCCCGGGCAACATGCCGGCTTTCGGCGATCAACTTAGCGAGACTGAGCGCTGGCAACTGGTTCAATACGTCCGCCACCTCAGGCTTGTGCAAAAGGCGGCCGAGAAGGAAAAGCTGGGTCCGTACGAGTGGAGTCTGCCTCCCGGATTCCCGCTTCCCAACGTTCCCGCGGACAATCCGATGACGGCGGAGAAGGTGGAACTGGGCCGGTATCTCTTTTACGACAAGCGGCTCTCGCTCAACCAGACGCAGGCGTGCGCCACCTGTCACCGTCAGGAGAAGGCGTTTAGCGACGGGCGGGCGCGCGGGCTGGGGTCTACCGGTGAACTTCACCCTCGCGGACCGATGAGCCTGGTGAACGTGGCGTACAGCCCGGTGCTCACGTGGGCCAATCCGCTGGTGCGTACGCTGGAAGGGCAGGCGCTGGTGCCGCTCTTCGGCGAGAACCCGGTGGAGCTGGGAATGGCGGGCAAGGAAGATGTCCTGATCGGGCGGCTGAAGAGCGACGCTCGCTACCGGAAACTCTTCGCCGCGGCGTTCCCATCGCAGGCCGATCCGTTCACGATTCGTTCGGTCACGCAGGCGATCGCCAGCTTCGAACGCACCATTCTCTCGGGCGATTCGCCGTATGATCACTACCGCAACGGCGACGATCCTGCTGCCATTTCCGAATCGGCGAAGCGCGGCGAGGCGCTATTCTTCAGCGAGCGCCTGGAATGCTTCCACTGCCACGGCGGCTTCAATTTCACCGGGACGGTGGACTACCTGGACAAGGGCTTCGCCGAGGTCGAGTTCCACAATACCGGCCTCTACAACGTGAATGGGAAGTATTCCTATCCGCCCCCCAACCTCGGGCTCTATGATTTCACCCACCAGGAAGAAGATGTCGGCAAGTTCAAGGCGCCCACGCTGCGCAACATCGCTGTGACCGCGCCGTACATGCACGATGGCAGCATTCGGACGCTGGCAGACGTGGTATCGCATTACCGCACTGGCGGCCGCACCATCAAATCCGGGCCGAATGCCGGGGTGGGCGCGGAGAATCCGAACAAGAGCGAGTTCGTCAAGCCGTTCGAGCTGAGCAGACAGGAGGAAGGCGAACTGCTCGCGTTTCTGAATGCGCTGACCGACCGGACGGTGCTCACCGACCCGCGGTTTTCGGATCCCTTCGCGCGTCCCGCGGTCCATTCCGCGGCGGCGCCGCCGCGCCATGTGCGGCACGGCCAGTCCGGGCACTTCGTCGTGCTAGAGGGTCACGGCACGGTTGCTCGAACGAATAGAGAGGTACTCGAATGACACGACGAACCTTAATGGAGATGGCTGCCCTGAGCGCCTTCTCCGCCACGGTGGACGCCGCCGAACCACCGTTTACATTGCCCAAGCTCCCTTACGCGTACGACGCCCTGGAGCCCTACATCGACGCGCAGACCATGCAGATCCACCACGACAAGCATCACCAGGCGTACGTGGACAACCTGAACAAAGCCGTCGCCGGGGACGAGACGCTGTCCCGCTTGACCGTCGAACGACTTCTGCTTGGTGTGGGCACGCTGCCCGACAACCTTCGCACCGCGGTCAGGAACCAGGGCGGCGGGCACGCCAACCATTCACTCTTCTGGCAGACGCTGTGCCCGGCCGCAAAAAGCGGCAAGCCCTCCGGCAGCTTCGCGGCCGCGCTCGAACGCTCCTTCGGGGGCCGCGAGCGGTTCGAGGAGCAACTGCGCACCAACGCCGCCGGCGTTTTCGGGAGCGGCTGGGCGTGGCTTTCTCTGGATTCCCGCAAACAACTCGTGCTCGACGCCGCACCCAACCAGGACAGCCCCCTGATGTCGGGCCGGCAGCCCCTGCTCGGCATCGACGTCTGGGAGCACGCCTACTATCTCAAATACCAGAACCGCCGCGCCGAATATCTCAAGGCGATCCTGAGCGTCATCAACTGGGACTTTATCAGCGCGCGCTACGAAGAACTCGTGAAGTGAGAGCGCGATCTCGTCCGTGTGCGGCGGAGCACGATCGAAAACTCCGCCAAGCACGTTGCACGACGTGCGTTGACACGCAACGCAGCGTCCTGGGATACTGGCCTTGAAGGTGGTGTTGGAGTCCACCGTCAACCGCCCCAATCCCCGGGGAAGATGACTCCTACGAGTACGACTCGAAAGGAGCATGCCGTGACCCAACATCTATCCGGTTTCCAGACCTTCGAACCTCACATTCGCCCGTCCTTTGTCCATTGGCAACCCTACGCCGCGCCGGCAGCCTGACGCGCGCCGCGATGCAGCATCGCAGAGTGCGAGGGACATCCCTGGCAGTTTGCGGTGGAAGGATTAGCCACAGATGAACACGGATACACACAGATTCCGTTTGACTCAAGAGGCGACCACGCTGGCGGGACGCGATCCGGCATCCTTCCGGAGCATCCTGTTCGGAGATGTGCAACCGGGCGCGGAGGCCGATCGTACGGAGGCGCCGGAGTATTTTCGGGATCTCAACCTGGATCAGATTGTGGACGCGATCACGGCTGGCCGTGAGGAGTACAACCTGAGGCCGTTTTTTTGTGCGCCGCTGCGCGACGCCGCGACGATCCGATATCGACAGGAGGTGCTGCGCGACCTGGAGGAGAAAAGCGTACTCGAACCGATCCGCTGGTTCGGCGAGGAAATGCGGAGGATGCGGGCCTTGCTCACGCAGGCGGAAAAACTGTATTACGAACGCCAGAAGCAGAGCTACTTTCTGGATGCGGTGGACATCTACTGCGTGGCCGCGATCCGCCTGGCGTCCGGGCTGGCGGCGGCCGGCCTGCGCTCCCGGGGACTGCGTGGATTTCACGAGTATCTGCAGCACTACACTACGTCGGCGCCGTTCCGCGAGCTCGCCGACGAAACGGCAAAGCTCAGGGCCGGCCTGGCGGGCGTCACCTATTCGCTGGAGATCGAGGGCAAGCGAATCAAGGTGGGAAGGTACGGCGACGAGCCGGACTACGGGGCGGAAGTCTTGCAGACGTTCGAGAAATTCAGGCAGGGCGCGCCGAAGGACTATCGGTTCGAGATCCGCGCGCCGGCGGACATGAACCACGTGGAGGCGGCCATCCTGGACCGGGTGGCGCTCCTGTTTCCTGGCGTGTTTGCGGAATTGGAGGCTTTCCGCGACCGCCACCGGGGATACCTGGATGCCACGATCGCCGAATTCGACCGGGAGGCGCAGTTCTATCTCGCTTGCCACGAGCACGTGCAGCGCTTCGCGCGCACGGGGCTGCGCTTCTGCTACCCGGCTGTGACCGCGGATTCGAAGGAGGCTTACGGGCGCGACGTCTTCGACCTGGCCCTAGCGAACCGGCTGCTGCGCGAGGACGCGCGGGTGGTGACGAACGATTTTCACCTGGAGGATCCCGAGCGAATCATCATCGTCAGCGGGCCGAATCAAGGCGGGAAAACGACGTTTGCGCGCATGTTCGGCCAACTGCATCACCTGGCGAGCATCGGCTGTCCCGTTCCGGGCAGCGAAGCGAGGCTGTTCCTGTTCGACAGGCTGTTCACACATTTCGAACGGGAGGAATCGATTGAGACGCTGAGCAGCAAGCTGGAGGAGGATCTCACGAGGATCCGGCGAATTCTGGAAGCCGCGACTCCGAACAGCATTCTGATCATGAACGAGAGCTTCCTCTCCACGACGCTGGACGATGCCTTGTTCCTGACCAGGGAGATCATGCGGCAGGTGGTCGAACTGGACATGCTGTGCGTTTCCGTGACGTTCCTGGACGAACTGGCGTCGTTCAGCCCGACCACGGTCAGCATGGTCAGCACCGTCGATCCCGCCGACCCGGCGATGCGGACGTTCCGGATTGTGCGGCGGCTCGCCGATGGACTGGCGTATGCGATCGCGATCGCGGAGAAATACAACCTGACGTACGACGGCATCAAACGGCGTCTCGATCCGGAAGCCGGGGAGGGGCGGGGCGAATGAGAGTCTTCCTGCTCTACCGCGACCGGGATTTCGGGCCGCCGACCGGGACGCTCCGCAACGCGCCGGCGCTGACGCAGGACCTGGAACTGGAGATTCTGTTCGGCGCGATGGCGGCGGGGGACGAGTTCCTTCTCGACGTAGCCAGACAAGCGTTCCTGAGCAGTATGGAGGAACCGGAGGCCATTCTCTACCGGCAAGGCATCCTGGAAGATTGCCTGGAGCGTCCGGAGGTTGTGCGGAGAATCTACGACACGGCGGTGGAGGCACTGGAGCGCGAGAGGCGGGTGTGGGGCTGGGTGTCGCGAGACCGCCCGAGAGCGGCGCTGCACCGGGCGGTGGAAGTGCTCGGGATTTTCCTGGAGCTGCTCGCGCGCCTGCGCAGGATCGCCGACGAGGAGGGGCCGCAATTCCGATCGGAGGGGTTCGCCAGGTTCTTTGCGATGCTGAGCGGGGAGTTGAACGACGAATACCTGGCGCTGGCCGGGGAGCACCTGGAACGTCTCCAACTGCGCGACGGGATTCTGATGACGGCGGAGCTCGGCGCGGGTCACAGAGGCGCAAACTACGTGCTTCGCAAACGTCTGATCGCGAGGCGAACGTGGCTGGAAAGGCTGAGGGACTGGGCGCGCCAATTGACCGGCGGGAACGGGCGCGAGCTGATCTATGAAATCGCGGACCGCGACGAAAGCGGCTTCCGGGCCCTGACGGAACTGGAGGACAGGGGCATCGCCCACGTGGCCGCGGCGCTCTCGCAATCGACCGACCACATCCTGAGCTTTTTCCAGAGGCTGCGATGGGAGCTCGGGTTTTATGCCGGATGCCTGAACTTGCGCACGCAGCTTGCGAGGCGCGGCAGACCGATCTCGTTTCCGGAACCATTGGCGCCGGGGCGCGCGGTGCTGACGGCGCGGGGATTGTACGATCCCTGCCTGGCCTTGCGCATGGACGGCAGGATTGCGGGCAACGACGTGGCCGCGGAGGACAAGGCGCTGGTGATGGTCACGGGCGCGAATCGCGGCGGCAAGTCGACGTTCCTGCGCAGCGCCGGGGCGGCCCAACTGATGATGCAATGCGGCATGTTCGTGCCGGCGGAGCACTTCCGCGCGAACGTGTGCCGCGGGGTCTTTACGCATTTCAAGCGCGAGGAAGACACGACGATGAAGAGCGGCAAGCTGGACGAAGAGCTGAGCAGGATGAGCTCGATCATCGGCGAGGTGACGGCGGACAGCCTGGTTCTGTTCAACGAATCATTTGCTTCGACCAACGAGAGAGAGGGCTCGGAGATTGCGCGGCAGATCGTGCGCGCCCTGCTGGAAAGCGGAGTCAAGGTGTTCTACGTGACGCACCTGTTCGACCTGGCGCGGGGCTTTGTGCGGGCCAACATGGCTACGGCGCTATTCCTGCGAGCGGAGCGGCTCCCGGACGGCCAACGAACGTTTCGCATGCTGCCGGGAGAGCCACTGCCGACGAGCTTCGGAGAGGATCTGTACGGGCGGATCTTCGGGCCGCCCGGCGCGCGGGAGGCTGCAGGCGATGGTTGGGAACGCGGGTAAGGTGAAATTCGAATCAAGGAGACCGGTATGGAACAGGTCTGGTTTTCAGCGGCATTGTGGCTGGTGCTGGCGTTGATCGCGACGCTGTTGTCGATCTGGTTTCGCATTTCTACGGCGCTCTCCGAAATCGTGGTGGGCACGGTGGCGCAACTGATCATCGGCGCGGCGATCGGAACCGAAGTGCTCGGCGCAAAATCGGCGTGGGTCGGCTTTTTGGCAGGCACGGGCGCGATCGTGCTGACTTTTCTGGCCGGCGCCGAACTCGATCCGGGCATCTTCCGCAGGAAGTGGAAGGAGGCCATGATCGTGGGCCTGGTTGGCTTCTTCGGTCCCTTCATGGGCGCGGCGGCCCTGGCGCATTTCGTGTTGAAGTGGTCGCTGCCGGCGAGTTGGCTGGCGGGAGTGGCACTTTCCACGACGTCGGTTGCGGTGGTCTACGCGGTCATGCTGGAGCTGGGGCTGAATCGGACCGATTTCGGGAAGGGAATTCTGGCGGCGTGTTTCGTCAACGATCTGGGAACGGTGATCGCGCTGGGGCTGATTTTTGCGCCGTTCACGGTGCGGACGCTGATCTTCGCCGGCGCCTCGGTGATTGTGTTCGGGGCGCTGCCGTTTGTGACGCCCTGGTTCTTTGGCAAGTACGGAGGGCGCGTCTCGGAACTGGAGGCCAAGTATATTCTGCTGCTTCTTTTCGGGATGGGCGGACTGGCTGCGTGGGCGGGGAGCGAGGCGGTGCTGCCGGCTTACATCATCGGGATGGTTCTGGCGGGTACCATCGGGAAGGATCACATTCTGGTGCGCCGGCTGCGGACTCTGACATTCGGGCTGCTGACGCCGTTTTATTTCATCCGGGCGGGGTCGCTGGTGTCCGTGCCCGCGCTGGCCGCGACGCCGATGGTCTTCGTGCTGTTGTTCGCGGCGAAGATGAGCGCCAAGATGATTCCGCTGGTGCCGACGGTCCGCGCGTTCGACCACGAAGGCCACCAGGGGCTGTATTACTCGCTGATGATGTCCACGGGGCTGACTTTCGGCACGATATCCGCGCTTTTCGGCTTGAACCACAAGATCATCACGGACGGACAATACTCTCACCTGGTGGCCACGGTGATTGCGAGCGCGGTGGTGCCAACAGCGATGGCGAATGCCTGGTTCATGCCCAAGCACCTGCTGCCGAAACCGGAGGCGGTCCGGCGGTTGACGATGGTGGAGGAAGCCGGCGGGAGCGAATGACATGATGCCGGGCGCGGGCGGCCATGCGAGGCAGATGAATCCGAAATTTGCGCTGGTAGGGATGGCCAAGGAGACCGCGCGCCTGCGCAGCGCATTGGCCGGTCGAGAGCCGCTCCTGGTGCTCGGCGCCGCGGGAAGCGGAAAGACACGACTCCTTTGGGAAGCGATGGCGGAGCGGCCGGAAATTCTTTACGTCGCTTGGGAGCCGACTCTCCATGCGCTGCTAATGGCGATGGCGCGAGCCCTGATCGCGGCACAGCAACGGGATTTCCTCGATCGCGCCGGACTTCCCCGCGATTCGGAGGAATGGCTGCGGGCGCAGAGGAGCATTCGCCTGAAGGGCCTGTTGTGGCGCGCGATCGAGAATGCGCCGCAGGCGATGGTGATCGATGGAATCGCGGGGGGAAGTTTCGCCGCCTACCGGTTCCTGCAGCGGATCTACCACACGCCCGGAATGGCGCTGTTCGCGACCTCCCGCGACGCGGCGAGCCTGGGCGTGCTGGCGAGGCTGTTCTGGAATCCCACGAAGGTACTCACGGTTTCGCGGCTCAACGGCCGCGAGGCCGGGCAACTTTTCGAAACGGCGGCGGATAATTTCCGGCTGCGGCATCTCGATTTGCCGGAATTCCGGGAAAAAGTGCTGGAGAGCGCGGGAGGCAATCCGGGCCAGATCATCGAAATGTGCCGACTCGCGAGCCAGCCGCAATATGTCTCGGGAAGGCATGTGAAATTTGCTCCACTGCGAATCGACACGATCATCAAATTCGCCAGTTCAGGAGGACTGGAGCACAATAGGGAGTGACAGCGTTCCTTGCGGGAGGATTGCCCAATGCGCCTTGCTCTCCTGCTCGTACTGTTGGCCCCGCGGGCACAGTCTCAGGCAGAACCGGTCGTCATCGGCACTACCATTCAACTTCGCTCCGAGATCCTGAAGGAATCGCGAAGGCTGTTCATTTCCAAGCCTGCCGAATACGACGCCGGCACGGACCGGTATCCCGTTCTGTACCTGCTGGACGGCGAGACGCATTTCCGCTACACGGCGGCGATCGTGGATTTTCTGGCTACGGCCGACCGGATCCCCCCGATGATCGTGGTCGGTATCGCCAGCGGTGATTCTCAAAAGCGCACGCACGATCTGACGCCACCCTCGACTGCCGAGGTGGACAACCGTTTCTCGCCGGGCAGCGGCGGAGCGGATGCCTTCCTGTCATTTGTGGGGGGCGAACTCATCCCGTACGTCGAGCGGACGTATCGCACGCGTCCCTACCGGCTCCTCGCCGGCCATTCGTTCGGCGGGCTGTTCGCAGTCTATGCCTTGCTCACACAGCCAAAGCTGTTCAACGGATACATTGCCGCCGATCCCAGCCTGTACTGGAACAACCAGGCGGTGGTCGCGCAGGCCGAATCGTTCTTTGCCCACAGCGGATCTCTCCAGGCAGATCTCTACATTGCCGCGACCGACCTATCGGGCAGGGTTCCGAGCGAGGTTGCCCGGTGCCACGCGGCAATCACCGCGTCAACTCCCGCAGGATTCCGATGGAAGTTCGACTGGATGCCGCGGGAGAATCACGTGTCGATTCCGCTGCCGAGCATCTATCACGGCGTGGAGACCATCTTCGAAGAATGGAGCCTGCCTGATCCGCTGGAGATATTCGATCAGGGCGGCATCGAGGCAATTCACAGGCGGTTTCGCGAGTCGGGCAAGAGATTCGGCTATCCGGAGCGCACCACGCCGCGGTTCACGGTCTCACTGGTGGTCGCGGCCCTGGTGGGCGCGGGACGCTTGGAGGAGGCGTCCAGGGTCCTGCTTCACGACAGCACAGCCTATCCGCCTTCGTGGAACCAACTGGACGCGCTCGCCCGCGCCTACGAAAAACGAGGCGACACGAAGGAGGCGGTCCGGTATTACCTGTTATCGCTGAAGCAGAATTCAAAAAACGAGTTTGCACGGAAGAAACTGGCTGAGATGGGCGTGAAGATCCCGGAGTAGCGGAATCAGTCTGGAGCCAGCGGTTTGTGGGCTGACCAGGGAGTATAATCAGACTTTAGTACGTTGGTGATGGAGCCCGCCATCAACCGTCTTGGGCCTCCGGCTCAGGAATGATAGCTCCTACTGCTCGAGAGCTATGATTCTGAAGACAGAAGGCCAGCAACAACGATCAGAAGAAATCCTTTCCGGCTCGGAGTCCGCGCTCGAACTGGCTGCCGAAATTGCGGCGCGGTACGAGATTTCCGCGCTGAGCAGCCTGCTGGTGACGGCCAGGGCCGCGGCCGCACAGGAGGAAATCAGCGTCGCCGTGCTGGGCAGGTTCAAGGCAGGCAAGAGCAGCTTCCTGAACGACCTCTTCGGGCGGAGCATTCTCCCGGTGGGTGTGGTGCCGGTCACGGCAGTGGTGACGGAGATCCGGTATGGCGACCGGGAAGGCGCTTGCGTGCGGCACACGGACGGGCAGACCAGGGAGATTCCGCCGTCGGAGATCGGCGAGTACATCTCCGAAAGGGAAAATCCCGAGAACAGCAAGCAGGTGGATTTCGTCTCGGTGCGACTGCCGGAGCTGCGCCGCTTCCGCGGCCTGAAGTTTGTCGATACGCCGGGGTTGGAGAGCGCGTTGACTCACAACACCCAAGCGTCGTTGAACTGGCTTCCCAACGTGGGGCTCGCGCTGGTCGCGGTCAGCGTGGACCCGCCGCTGTCGCAGCGCGACATCGACCTGCTGAGAGGCCTCTATCAGTACACGCCGAAGGTGGCGGTGCTCTTGACGAAGGCGGACCTGCTCAGCGGTCCGGAGCTGGCCGAGGTCGTGGAATTCGTCAGTACCCAGCTTGCGAAGCGTCTCTCCGAGACGCCGCAAGTGTTCCCGTACTCGACGAAGGCGGGTTTCGAGCACTTCAGGCAGGCGCTGGAAGCCACGCTCCTGAGGGGAACGCTGGAACGCTTCGCCGGGGAGCGGGAATCCATCGTGGCGCGAAAGACGGACACGCTGCTGCGCGACTGCAACGAATATCTGAGCCTGAGTCTGAAATCGGCGGAAGCAGTCGAATCGGATCGCCAGGAACTGAAGCAGCAGGTGCTGGGTGAGAAGGAAATCGTCGAGGAGGTGAAGGCGCAAGTGCGGCTGGTGGTGCAGCACGCCGCGGCCCGGACCCGTCCGGCGGTGAGCGACCGGCTGGAAACCTACCAGGGGGAACTGGAGGCGTCGCTGAGGCGCGACTTCGAGAACCACTTTCCGGAGTGGACCGCAAGCCTCACGCGAATGCTGTCTTCATTTGAGGACTGGCTGACGGCGGCACTGCGCAACGAGCTGACGGAGATTTCGGTGGAAGAGCGGGGAGCGTTCATCGAGCCCTTGCGCAACGTCCAGAAACAGGCCTTCCGCGCGCTGCAACAGTTCCGGGACCGCTTGTCGGAGCGAACGGTGCGGGCGTTCGGCGTGCCGCTGCGAACCACGGAGACAGAAATCGCAGTCCGGGAGCCGGCGGCGCCAAACATCCGCGCGGGCCGGATCTTCGACCGCAACTGGGAGCTGCTTTCTCCGGTTTTGCCGGTGTGGGGAATCCGATCCACGGTTCGCCGGCACTTTGCGCGGACGATTCCGCGCGCGGTCTATCAGAACATCAGCCGATTGAGCAGCCAGTGGGAGGAGAGCGTAAACAGCGCACTGTGGGATGTGGAGAAGGAGGCGCGGCGGCGGCTGGACGAGCTGATGGCGACGGTTGAGAGACTCATCGAAAACTCGCGCGACGAGATGATTCCGGAGCTGTGCGCCGACCTGGAGCGGATCGCGAGAGTGCGGGGACGGAGCAATTGATCCGCTATTTTCTGGTTGTGGTGGGGGGCGGCGGGGGAGCGCTGGCGAGGTACGTGGCGGCGTCGGCGATCATGAGGAGATTCGGCGGAAAATTCCCGCTGGGGACGCTGGCGATCAACGTCAGCGGGTCGTTCCTGATCGGTTTTATGATGAGCATGTTGACGGAGCGACTCCACGCGGATGCGAACTGGCGGCTGCTCCTGGTGGTGGGGTTTCTGGGCGGCTACACCACTTTTTCCAGCTTTGCCTGGGAAACGTACACGACGGTGCGGGAAGGCGGGCGTTGGAGGGGCGCGCTGAATGTCGTGTCGAGTGTCATTCTAGGATACGGGGCCGTCTGGCTCGGCGCGATGCTGGCCTGGCGGTGACCGAGAGAGGAGCCGGCATGCTTCAGAAGGGGGTGGCGAAAAAGGTCACGATCTATGTCAACGAGGACACGCAACACCATTTTGGTTCCCTGACCGACGCGGTATTGACGTTCCTGCTCCACAAGGGCATTGCCGGCGCAACGGCTACGCGCGCGATGGCTGGATTCGGGGCGCACCGGGTGATGCACACGACGAAGATCGAGGTGCTGACGGAGCACCTGCCGGTCCGCATCGAGTTCATCGACTCAGCCGAGAAGGTGAACGACCTGATGCCGACGCTGTACGAGATGGTGACCGACGGCGTGATCGAAGTTCAGGACACGCAGGTGGTCAAGGTGGCCAACAAGGAACGGCCGTCGCCGCCCAAGGCTCCCCACGCGGAACTGAAGGGCACGGCGCGATTGATGCGCATTTATATGGGCGAGTCGGACAAGTGGCAGGGCGAGCCGTTGTACGAGGCGGTGGTGAAGCGTTTGCGCCTGATGGACATCGCCGGCGCCACGGTTTACCGGGGCGTCCTCGGTTATGGCGTCAAGGGCCATACGCACAAGAGCGGCCGGTTGCCTTTTTCCCACGACCTGCCGGTGATGATTTCGGTGGTGGACCAGGGAGAGAAGCTGGAGCAGGCGATCGAGGCGGTCGAATCCATGATGCAGGACGGAATCATCGTGCTTTCGGATGTGGACGTGATCCGGCTGGTCCGCAGCCCATCTTCGACGGAGGCTTCCAATGCGAACGGTTAGGAAAGCCAAACTTCTCCGACTGCACTTTGGCGAGAGCGATCGATACCGGGGGAAGCCGTTATACGAGGCGATCGTGGATCGCTGCAAGGAGCTGAAGATCGCCGGTGCGACCGTGTTTCGCGGGCTGGAAGGGTATGGCGAGACCGCCGAAATCCACCGCCATCACCTGATCAGGAAGGACCAGCCGATCGTGGTGACGATCGTAGACAGCGAAGAGAATCTCGCCCGCCTGATTCCGGAAGTGGAAGAGATGATGGATACGGGGATGATCGCCACGTCCGATGTGGAGTACATACGCATCGAGCGGCCGGCGGGCGGAGCGCACTGAGCAAGAATCCGGGTCAGTTGGTCTTGGCCTTCTGCAGGACGGCGTCGAAGGCGGGTTTCGGTTTTCCGGCGCGGTCGAACAGGAGCGGGTAGTTGGTGCGGCCGCGCGTAGGGAAATTGTTGAGCCACGAGTCGCCGTCGGTCACTCCCCAGAACGTAACCCGGCCGAGCACGGCGCGGTGTTGCACGAAGACCTCGAACAATTCGGCATACCGCCGGGCGAGTTTCTGCTGCACGTCCTCCGGCAGTCCGGCCGTGTAGGGATTCGAATCCGGGGTTGCCGCGGCCACGGCCGAAATGTCCGCGGTGTTTTGCCGCGTCGTGCGCGGGAGGACGTCGATGTCCAGTTCGGTGATGTTGACCTTGATGCCGAGCGCGGCGAACGCCTCGATGGTTTCGGCTTCTTGGCGGGCGGTGGGCGACTCCAGGTGGTTGTGGTCCTGCAGCCCGACGGCGGTGATCGGCGCGCCGGCGGCCTTGAGCTTGCGAATCAGCTCGACGGCTCCCTTCCGCTTGGCTTCGTTTTCGAGCGAGTAGTCGTTGTAATAGAGCTCGGCCCGCGGATCGGCTTCGTGCGCGAACTGGAAGGCCTTCACGAGATAGTCTTCGCCGATGATCCGGTACCAGGGCGACGGGCGCACGGAGCCGTCCTCGTTCAGCGCTTCGTTGACCACGTCCCATCCGGCGATGCGGCCTTTGTAGCGGCCGACCACGGTGCGGATGTGATCGCGCATGCGGTCGAGAAGGGCTTCGCGGGTCAGGGGCTCGCCCTGGCCGTTTTGAAAGACCCATTGCGGAGTCTGGCTGTGCCAGACCAGGCAGTGGCCGACGATGAACATGCCGTACTTCTCGCCGAAGGCGACGTAGCGGTCCGCGGCGTCGAAGGTGTAGGCATCGGGACGCGGGTGGACGGACTGCCACTTGAGGGCGTTTTCGGGGCTGATGGTGTTGAACTGAGCGGCGACGATGGGATTGCCGCGCGGGTCGCGCTCCTCGAACTGCGCCGGGTTCAACGCCGCTCCGATGCGGAAGATTCCCTGATAGGCCTGCTTGAGCGTGGGAGCGGTCTGGCCGCGGGCGGCGGCGGCGAGAAGGATCAATGCGAGGGCTTGCAGGTGAGTGAACATAAAATCCCATACAGATTGTAGAAGCTTGCAGCGTGCGATGTGGACGCGGAGGCGCGGAGACGCGGAGGAAGGGGCGCAGAGCTACGCGACCCGGTGGGGCCGCCGGACCTGGAGCTGTCGAAGTTGCAGAAGTCGATGGCGGAGTCGACCATGAGGTCGCGGCAGCCGCCGGCGGAGTATTCACTCTGGCCGGCGCAGACGCGGGCACGGTAGACGCGCGGCAGCGGGACGCGGATAGGTATGGTTTCGACCTGGCGGATGGTCAGACGCATGCGCGGAACGGGTGGCTCAGAAAACGCGCGACCACTCTTTGGGCCAGCGTTCGACGATGACCTTCTTGTTGGTGAAGAACTCGAAGGCATCGCGGCCCTGGCCATGCAGGTCGCCGTAGAAGCTCTCGCGGGCGCCGCTGAAGGGGAAGGCGGCTACGGGCGCGGCCACACCGACGTTGATGCCGACGTTGCCGACCTCGGCTTCATAGCGGAACTTGCGGGCGCTGGCGCCGCTGGAAGTGAAGAGGCAGGCCTGGTTGCCGTACTGGCCGGTGTTGACGAGCGCGATGGCTTCGTCGATGTTGTCGACGTGGTGCATGGAGAGCACGGGGCCGAAGATTTCGGTGCGGACGATCTCGCTCGAGTAGGGCAGGCCTTCGAGCAGCGTGGGGCGGACGAAGTTGCCTTTTTCGTAGCGCGGGATGTTCGGGTTCCTGCCGTCCACCACCGGGCGGGCGCCGTCGCGAACGGCCTGATCGACGAGGCTTTCGATGCGCGCGCGGCTTTCGGGAGTGATCACCGGTCCCATCTGGGTGGCCTCGTCGAGGCCGTAACCGGTGGTCCGTTCCCTGGCCTTAGCTTCCATGGCCTCGGTGAAGGGCTTGCGGGCGGCGCCGACGGTGATGGCGAGCGAGGTGGCAAGGCACCGCTGGCCGGCGCAGCCGAAGGCGCTGTCGGCGATGACGGTGGAGGCGGAGGCAAGGTCGGCGTCGGGGAGAACCACGACCGGGTTTTTGGCGCCACCCTGGCATTGAGCACGCTTGCCGGAAGCCGCTGCGCGCGAGTATATGTACTGCGCGGTGGCGCTCGACCCGACGAAGCTGACGGCGCGGATTACGGAAGAATCGAGCAGCGCATTCACCGCGTCGCGGCCGCCATTCACGAGGTTGACGACGCCGGCGGGCAACTTGAGCGCGTCGATGAGTTCGAAGACTTTCTGCATGGTGAGCGGCACGCGCTCCGAGGGCTTGACGACGACGGTATTGCCGCAGGCCAGCGCGTAGGGCAGGAACCAGAAGGGAATCATCCCGGGAAAGTTGAACGGCGCGATGATGGCGCAGACGCCCACGGGCTGCCGCACCATGATCTCGTCGATGCCGGAGGCGATGTCTTCAGTGTTGTAGCCCTGGGCCATGGCCGGCGCGGCGCACGCCATCTCGACGTTTTCGATGGCGCGCCGCATCTCGCCGCGCGATTCGGCGAGGGTCTTGCCGCACTCGGTGGTGATGATGCGCGAGATTTCCTCAAAGGATTGCTCGAGCAGCATCTTGAGCTGAAACAGATACTGCACGCGATCCATGACGGGGACGCGGCGCCAGGAAGCGAAGGCGCGCGCGGCGGCCTGGGCGGCCTGCTCGACTTCGCCGGCGCCGGAGAGCGGAACGCGCCCGAGCTCCTCGGCGGTGGCCGGGTTCATGACGGGCAGATGGGACGGTGCGCCGGAGGGGCGCCATTGACCTTCAACGTAATTCCGGATCATAAGTTGAATGATTACACACTGCCGCGCAATCAGCGCGATTCGCGTGTCGTAAGATAGGGAGGTATCGCCGATACCGGAATCATGATAAAGGATGGAAACCTCCGCCGATGCGAGTCGTAATCATCGGCGGTTCCGGACATATCGGCTCCTACCTGACGCCCAGGCTGGTGGCGGCAGGGCACTCGGTGCTCTGTGCGAGCCGCGGGCTGAAGCAGCCGTACGTGGCCCACGCTGCCTGGAAGAAGGTGGAGAACGTGGTGCTGGATCGCACCGCCGAGGAAGCCGCGGGGACGTTCGGCGCGAAGGTCCGCGAGCTAGAGCCGGAATGCGTCATCGATCTGACGGCATTTACGCGGGAGAGCACACAACAACTGGTGGAGGCGCTGCGCGGGCGGGTGCAGCAGTTCCTGCATTGCGGCACGATCTGGGTACACGGTCCGAGTGTGGAGGTGCCGGTGACGGAAGACCAGCCGCGGCGACCGATCAGCGAGTACGGAGTTCGCAAGGCCGAGATCGAAGCATACCTCGTGGACGAGGCGCGGCGTCATCGATTTCCCGCAACCGTGCTCCACCCGGGCCACCTGGTGGGAGCGGGCTGGATTCCGCTGAATCCAGCGGCGAACTTCAATCCCGCGGTTTTCGAAGATCTGGCCGCGGGCCGGGAGATCGCGCTGCCCAATCTGGGGCGCGAGACATTGCATCACGTACATGCCGACGATGTGGCGCAGGCGTTCGTGCAGGCGACGACCCACTGGTCGGCGGCGGTGGGCGAGTGCTTTCACGTGGTGTCGCCGGCCGCGGTGTCGCTGGCGGGCTACGCGGAGGCGGTCGCGGGGTGGTTCGGGCGGGAGGCGCGCATCCGGTTCCTGCCGTGGGACGAGTGGCGGAGGACGGTTTCGGAGAAGGACGCGAAGATCACCTGGGACCACATTGCCCGATCGCCCGCGTGCAGCATCAGCAAGGCGGAGCGGCTGTTGGATTACCGGCCTCGGTACGGGTCGCTGGAGGCGGTGCGCGAGTCGGTGATGTGGTTGGCGGCCAACGGCAAGTTGGGTGGGATGGAATAATCTGGTTAGAGAATGCCGCTAACAAGTCTGAAGAAAGGCCAGGGGCGCAGGAGGGAGACCCGGGAGACCCCATCGATACAGAGCCTGGACCGGGGCCTGCTGATTTTGGAGGCGGTGGGGAAATCGTCCGAGCCCGTGTCTTTGGGACAGTTGGCGACGATGCTGGACATCGACCGCAGCAGTGCGTTTCGCCTGGCGAATACGCTGAAGCGCCGCGGCTACCTGGCCAATCCCAGCGCGGGGCGCGATTATGTGCTCGGCCCTTCGGTGTGGCGTCTTTCGCGCCAGTACGACTGGAGCAAAATGCTGGTGCGGGTGGCCCACGAACCGCTCAAGGCGTTGGCGGCCGAGACCAACGAAACGGCGCACCTGGCGGTGCGGGAGGGGAGAAGGGCGCTGTTTATCGACCACGTCACCAGCAGCCACGTGATCTCGATCTCGGGGCAGACGGGCGAACTGGTTCCGCTGTATTGCACCTCGCACGGCAAGGCGCTGTTGAGCGATTTCGAGGAGCAGGACCTGGTGAGTCTGTTTGGCGCCAAGCCGCTGAAGGCGTACACCAGGAACACGATTCAGAGCGTGCGGTCGCTGGCCGCGGAGTGCAGGAGCATTCGCGAGAAGGGCTTTGCCGCGGACGAATCGGAGTACCTGGAGGGAGTGCGGTGCCTGGCCGCGCCGATCCGGGACCGCGACGGGGCAGTGATCGCTTCGATCGGAATATCCGCGCCGGCGGCGAGGCTTCCCAAGGAACGCGAGCGGGAGTTCGCGGCGCGGGTGGTGACCGTCGCGGCGCAGATTGCGGAGACGGTGGGTGCGCTGCAGGATTGACGGGCGTCACTGTGTTCACACAGCGAAATACCTCTTGCGAATAGCGCACGCGGCGGATAGACTAAGGCCGATGATGAATCGCCGCGTTTTCACGGGCGCGGTTTCCGGGGCCCTGCTTGGCTCTTCGGCCAGGGGCGCCGGGAAACTCGCTTTGCACATCGGCCACACCGGCCTCACCTGGATTCCGCTGGGCGGAAGGCTGACGCCGCCGCCCGCGATCAATCCGATGGTGGACCCGCAATACGCGCAGGCCGCCATCCGGGACATCGCCGGGCTCGGCTTCTACGGCATCGAGCTGTTCGGGAATCAGATCGAAGCGATGGAGGCGCAGGGCGGCGTGGGCGCCGTGCTGGAGCAGCACAAGCTGCCGCTGATTTCGGCCTATTGTTCGACCAACCTCTCGGACCCCGCCGCGCGCAAGGACGCGATCGCCAAGACGTTGAGCTGGGCGGCGCTGGTGAAGAAGTACAACGGCAAGGTGATCGTGGTGGGGCCGAACGGCGTGAGGCGGGACAGCTTCGATTTCAAGGCTCACAAGGACGACATTGTGACCACGCTGAACGAACTGGGAAAAGCCGTGACGGACATGGGACTGACTCCGGTTCTGCATCAGCACACGGGAACGTGCGTGGAATCGCGGGACGAGACGTACGCGGTGATGGAGTCGGTGGACACGAAGGCGATGAAGTTCGGGCCGGATATCGGCCAGTTGCAGAAGGGCGGATCGGACCCGGTGAAAGTGGTGAAGGATTTTCTTCCGCTGGTGCAGCACATGCACTTGAAGGACTACGCGGGCGGGCCGGAATATCTGGGCTATTGCCCGCTGGGGCAAGGGAAGGTGGATATTCCGGCGATCCTGGCGATGATGAATGGGCGCAAGACAGCGGGCCTGGTAATGGTGGAACTCGATTCGCCGCCGCCGCAACCGGCGCCGGCGATCGAGAACGCGCGGATCGCGAAGGCGTACCTGGAAAAGGCGGGCGTGACATTCCGCGCGTGAGGTTCGGCCTGAATCGTTGGTGGTTCTCGCAGGCAGAAGGCGGCTCCACGCGCCTTTGCGCAGACGGCGAACCGCACTTCGACGATGCCGGCACGAAGCCGACGGATTTGTGGCCCGCGCGCGTCATACAATCATCTGTGTCGATTTCGCGCCGCGTTTTTGTCACCTCGTCTGCCGCCTTTTCTGTCTTGGCCCAAGCCCCTTCGAAACCGCTGAAGATTGTCGTGGCCGGCGGTCACCCGGGCGACCCGGAGTGCGGCTGCGCGGGATCGATAGCACAGTTCAGCGATGCCGGCCATCAGGTGGTGATTCTGTATCTGAATCGTGGTGAGGGGTACTGCGGGGCAGCGCCGCGCAATCGCTGCGCGTCGATTCGTACCGCTGAAGCGCAGGAGGCCTGCCGGATCCTGAAAGCTCGCGCGGCGTTCGCGGGGCAGATCGATGCCCGGTCCGTTATCGATGCACAGCAATACGCAGCTTTCGCCCGCATGCTCTCCGCGGAGAAGCCCGACGTGGTTTTTACGCAGTGGCCGATTGATCATCACCGCGACCACCGAGCTGTTTCGATGCTGACGCTCGATGCGTGGTGGAATGCCGGCCAGGCATACGCGCTGTATTTCTACGAGGTCGCGGAGGATACGACCATGTTCACGCCACGCGAGTACGTGGACATCTCCGCTGTGGAATCGCAGCGTCGTGCCGCCTGCTACGCGCACGTATCACAGCAGCCTGCCACGTGGTATCCCAAACAGGTGGAAGTCACGCGCAAGCGAGGCTCGGAATGCGGCTGTGCGCAGGCCGAGGCCTTCTGTCGCCACCCCGACAGCAAAGCGGCTCCGCTGCCGTTCGTTTAGCTCATGTTTTCGCCCGGCAGAGGCTCACGTTTGGTGGGCACGCCTGGCAGACGCGGGCTTCAGGAGGCGGGAGCCGGCGCGCTCGAGGTCGAGCTATTCGGCGTCACGGCGACGAATGACGCCCGATTCTGTCCTTTAGCCGAAGGGGTCCGGTTGCGTCGGCGCTCAATCGGCGTATGGGCGAC
>DATJYJ010000025.1:0-16214 GCA_035578025.1 Verrucomicrobiia bacterium | reverse complement strand
TAACCGGATTTTAATGTTTCGGGCCTGAATCAACCGAATCTTCCCCCTCTACCTGTAATGGCGATTTAGCGGGTCGAAATCCGTTGAGGGAGCAAAATATTTCTGTGGAAAAGTTAAGTTAGTGTTGAAATGTCCAGCGTTCCGTACCCCCGGAATTCCGATGGAACTCCAACGGAATTCCGCGAGAGTGACACGGAACGCTGTAATGTAGTGTCTTCTTCTAATATAGAAGAACCTTCTAAGCAAGTAGGAACCCGGCCGCGTACGGATAGCGTACGCGTACAAAACGGTACGGTCACCGTACCGTCTACTCTACTCTCTTCTTACGTATTACAAGAACCTACTAAGAACAGATTTCAGGTCGAAGGCAGGTCAACGTCAAGTCAACCTCAAGTCGATTCGGATCGACTTGACAGTGACTCCTTATGTAGTGTCTCTGTCTCTAATACAGAAGAAACCCTCTAAGCAAGAAAACGGCCCCCGGCCGTCGCAGTCGGGGGCCTGGGTCACAATAATTCGCCCTCCGCGCGCAGCCGGCGGCCCACGATGAAGCCGGGAGCGCATGACCTGTCCAGTGTGGAGTGGATAGCGCTGCGGGGTTCCCTAGCGTAATAGACCCGCTCCTCGGCACCGTGGAGCCGGTCCCATATTTCGTTAACGTCGGCGTCAGCGAGTCTCCTAGTGGGTTTTCGGGGCACTTTGCACCGCGCTTTCCCAGGCGTCCAGGTTCGCGTCTACAGCCCTCGCGAGGATTGGGGTTGTTTTTTTCTTAAAGAGCGCAAGCAGGCGAACCACACGCCCGATGGTCGCGGTGTCGGCCTCTAATAGGCTATCTACCGCCGCAAGTTCCGCCTTATTGAGATCATACGTGCCATCCTGATTTGCCTTTTTCGCCATGATTACCAGAACCCTCCCAGGTTCCGATATGGACAGTACCATAAAGCGGCTTTATGGTCAAGGCTTATTTTGGATATCGGCATTTTTTTTGCGTCTGCCAGCCACACCCTTGAGCGCAATTTCCCGCCGGCGCGCCGCGGGCATAGCTGCAAGACCTTTCTTTCCTGTGGCCTTGCCGCCTTTTTTGCCGCCCTTAGCACCGATCTGGGCCATGTATTCGGACACTACCGCGGGTACCTGCTTCTTTGCCATCGGAGCCATGATCGCACGCATGCACATTTTGGTGCTCGAAAATGCGCATCCGTTTCAGAATTAAATACCCGATTGCTGCGATTCTGGGGCGTTCTGTTACGCCGGGGCGGGGTCGGACATACCTGGAAGTGGGTGATTTTAGGCGCGGGGCTTATTCGTTGATTTGCGCGGTCGGCCGCGGCCCCGCAGTTTCAGGCCATGTAGGACAGCCCAATCCCTCATGGCTTGTGTTGGGCGGAAGCGCCGCTTCATCATTGCCTCAAGGAGCAATTCCATGGGGGTCTTCTGTTGGTTTTCGGTGTTGTTTTTCATAATGATATGGGGTCCGGTACAGGTTAGGACACGTTTTAACCAGGTTGTTTAGGGCATTGGCCGCCAGTAAACCCGCCTGACGTGTACGCCGTAACTCTGTATTGCAAAGTAGTTTACCTAACCGAGAACTCTACACTCGCCAAAGGTGTACTACCGAAAATGTCAAAAACCTGAAAAGTGATCGCACGTCTACGGTTGGGCCACACGGTCGTAGGGGGATCGGCTGAAGGATTTCGACCGCCCCACTGCCCACCGCCACGTCTCAGCCTTAGCCGATACCGTGTGACGTGCCATTACGTCATCGTGTGCCGCCTGTCCAATGCGCTTGCGGAGGGCGGCATCCCTGCACAGCATGAGGGCGTATTCGGTGAACTCCCCCGGTGTCCGCGCCTTGAATCCAGTAACGCCATGATCCACACACGAGAACACGGGACAATCCGAAACCACCACGGGCGTTGCGTTGCTCGCGAACTCAAACCACTTCTGCGGTGACTTGCAACGTGTAAACGCCGTGTCCTGGAGGGGTGCGAGGGCGATATCGAGCTTTCCAATCGCCTGCTGAAAGTCGCGGGTTTGCCGGGTCCATCCGCCGTGATGGTATGTCATGCCCTCAAACTGCATAACTTTCGGCGTTGCTGGTATCAGATCGTTTCCTTAATGCGGATGCCATCCAAAGAACCATACTTCGGTATTCGGTAGTGTTGCGCATCGCTTCAAGGCGTCCATGGCTAGTTGTGCGTCAGGGCGATGCAGGGGTCCGGACGCGTGACCGATCCGCACTATCCCATCATTGGGCCTTGGGTTCCTGGGGAAATCGGCGGGGTCAATCACATACGGGGCGATGCGGATATCGGCATCCGGCGCCACGTGTGCCATTGCAGCCGCAAGCGGTTCGGTGGATGCAATCAGCCGCGGCGTGAGGCGTAGCAGGTTGGCGTTTCTCTCTGTTCTCGCCCGTTCCGTTTCCCGTACGTTATCCGATAACGGCTCATTCCATACCGCCCGAATGCTGTCACGGATGAGTGCGAGCGCTTCCGATTCGCTGATACCGGCAGGGCGCCCCAAGTACACGCGCCTGTAGTCCCGAACCATGCCAGCCGCGGAACGCCCCCGTAGCTTCACCACAGCCGAACTGTCGCCAGTGACGACGGCCGCAATAATCGCCTGAACCATGATTTCCCTGTGCGTGGAAACGTCACCGGTGGACGCCTCCATCAGGTTGTCGTCACAATCCAGGACCATCCCCGGAACGTCCCTGATGAGGGTATCGAGCAGTTCAGATCCTTCGAACTCCACCGCCGAAATGATCGTAGGCGTACCGAGCGGAATACTGGCCGTCTGGTCGGAAACCAGTTTGACGGTGCCGCCCGTCATCCGCGCCGGAAGCGTGGCGCGGTAGTAGGTGAGTGGGTGCTTCAGGTCGCGGGTCAACCAAACGGGCCACGGCTCTGGTTTACTGTACTTGAGTCTCATTGCCGTTCCTGCACCCCTCGCACAGTCCATCGTGCAATGTTCCCCAGTTGTCGCACCCTACGCATACCCCGCGCGTACCCAGTCCCATGTCCGCCATTTTCCGCACCCAGTGGGGCGCGCGCCGGCCGCGGCCGCGGAGTGTTCGCACCTTGGCGTGGTCTTCCTTTGTCGCTTTCACACTTAACCTGCCTTTCGTTGCTAGCCCGTAATAGTCTTCGGGTCGAAATACTTCGTCTTCACCCTTCGCTGCGTCTCTGGGTCCATCGTGGAGGGCGGGGGAGGGTTTGCCGGTGCGATCTTCCGGTGATTCGGCCGCCGGCCGCCGTTCTGTGTCCACCGTTGGGCGTCGGCCAGGTAGAACCCGTACCCCTCGCCGGTGATCTGTGACGGGTCCACGGTGCCAAGACTTGCAGCCCAGACCTCAAACGCCTCGATATCGTCAAACTGGAGCAGAACCTTCCTGGTGATGGCCTCATCCGGGGTATCACCGCGGCGCCGGTGTGTTCCGAGTGCCTTTTGCGCGTTTTCGATTCGTTCGGGCGTTATGAGCATTTGCGAATTCTCGCCTCGATTCGTCTCCGTCTCCGTCTCCGTCTCCGTCTCCGAGCGCGGATGCGCGCGAATGTCTGACATGTGACCGTCAGGTGACGGGCATTTGGATTTCATTGCCCGCGTCCGCTGGCGGAAATCGAGCATTTTCAGGTAGCGCTTGCCGGTGACTTCGTAGGTTTGCAGGAGCTTGGCCGCCTCACATTCCCTGAGAAACTCCGTGATGCGCGCCTCGTTGTACAGGTCGGGTTTGAGCGGGTAGGCCGCGGAACGTAGTAGCGTCGGGTTTGCGGAGTGCTGCCCGAAATCGTCAACAATGGACATGAGCCGGCGGTAGAACAATTCGCCCTCTGGCGACAGTTCGTTTACACGCTCCGAGGTCAATATCCCCTCCCGGAGTATCCTGGTTGGCATTATTTCCCTTCTGTGGTCCTAAGACTTTAGTAGATTTTCCCGAGTGGGATTTCTGCCGCTAAGTGGGCAAGCAGCGGGCAGAATCGCTTAGGCTGGTTTAATCTGCGTTGATAACAAAGTACTTACGCTGGTAGTTAGTAGGTCTGCAAAACCTTTATTCGTCGGTTCGATTCCGACCCGCGCCTCCAGCAATTTCAACGTACATCTGCTGAATCCTCTGGTTCCCCGCGGCGCCTGCGCACCGTCTGCATACCCAACCGGGCAGATAAAATAGGGACATCGTGACGAAACTCGCACTGGTCCTTCTTGCGGCGGGATGCGTTTCCGCGCAACAACGGCCCAACGGGCTGTATGCCGTCTTCCAGACATCCATGGGAAATTTCGTCGCCCGGCTTTTTGAAAAGGACACCCCGGTCACGGTCGAGAATTTCGTCGCGCTGGCCCAGGGCACCAGGGCGACGCGCAGCCCCAAGAGCGGGCAGTTCGTAAAGGTGCCGCTGTACGACAACATCACCTTCCACCGCGTGGTGCGCGGCGAGATGATTCAGTCGGGCGACCCCACCGGCACCGGAATGCACAATTGCGGCTTCACGATTCGCGACGAGTTTCTGCCCGGCCTGCGATTCGATACCGGCGGCAGGCTTGCCATGGCCAACACCGGCGACCCCGATACCGGCGGCTGTCAGTTCTTCATCACGGTCGGTCCCATGCCCTCCTGGAACGGCAAATACACCATCTTCGGCTCGGTGGTCGAGGGCCAGGATGTCGTTTCCATGATCAACCGTGCTCCCGCCCACGGCGATAAGCCGGTGAGCCCGGTGAAACTGATTACCGTCACCATCGAAAGAGTAGGACCGGAGCCCGTAAAGAAAAAGAAGAAGTGAACGGCCGCGGCCGCGATCCACCTGCTCTTACGCCGTCTGCAGGCAGCCGTTGAATTCGTGTACCGCCCGGATCATGGCCACGATGTTCTCCACCGGCGTCAGCGCCTGCACGTTGTGGATCGGATTGAAGACGTAGCCGCCGCTTCTGGCGAAGATCTCGCAACGCTCCAGCACCTGCACCCGCACCTGCTCCGGAGTGCCGAACGGCAGCGTCGCCTGCGTATCCACGCCGCCGCCCCAGAACGTCAGCCGGTCGCCGTACTTCTCTTTCAGGGTCGCCGGATCCATCCCCGCGGCCGAGCACTGCACCGGATTGAGGATGTCGAAGCCCGCATCGATGAAACTGTCCATGAACTTCACCACGCTGCCGCAGGAATGTTTGAAGCTCTTCCACGTGGTGTGCTGGTGAATCCAGTCGTTGACGCGCTTGTAGTACGGCAGCCATAGCTCCCGAAAAGTCGCGTTCGAACAGAACGACGACGTCTGCGTGCCGAAATCGGTGCCGCACACGAACACCGCCTGCGGCACATCGCCGGCGCGCTCGTGGATCCGCGCCAGGTTCGCGATCCCGATCTCGCATTGGCGCTCGAAGATCTTGTGCACGTACGGGCGGCGCGCACGTGTGGACATGTACCATTCGCTGATGTCGCGAATGCCTTTTGGATCGGTCATGAACGGACCCGGCACCAGCGCGATATCGCCGAACGCCGTGCCGCCGAAGGTCGCCACTACGGCTCGCCCGGTGGCACGCGCCGCCTCCACGCCGCGCGCGAAGTGATCCAGATCCGCCTCCGTCACCGGTCCGAACTCCTCCAGGTTATCCGCGGGGTCCAGCTTGTCTTCGTCGATCGGCTGCTGCCGCACGATGGTGTCGAAGAAAACGCTCCCCAGGGGTAGCCGTCCGCTGGGAGCGGCGGTCCTGTCGCCCTTCGGATAAATCAGCAGATCGCCGTTTGCCTCTTCGGTCACCTGGAAGTTCTCGCCTACCAGGACATCCAGCCCGCGGAAGTTCCACTCCTTCCATTCGTCGTTGGCGAACCCGAACATGGTCTCGCGCGGGAACACTCCGGCGGTGTCGATCCCCATCGCCTCGGCCAGATCGTCCTCCACCAGCCCCAGCATCTGATAGGGCTCGTGTACCTTGACGGGCCGCCCTTCCAGGCCGTAGTGCTCCCGCAGCGCCGCCACACAGCTCACGTGGATGCCCGTGACCGCCGTGCCGCCCAGATCGATGGGCACGCGGTCGGGGGTCTCGTGCCGCAGCGTCGCGGCGACCCGCGCGGCGTGCCCCGTCATCCCGCCGGATTCGGTCCTGCTCGAACTTTCCATGGCTCCTCGATCTCCGCCGCCCGTGTCACCTCAGTTGGATCCTGACATCCGCCTGCCCCGGCGCTTCCAGCGGCCCCGGGTACGGCCGCGCCGCGTTGCGTTTGTGCCCCAGGTAATCGGTGTCGATCGCCAGCGGCGTTCCGTCCGCGTTCTCGTACGGCAGGCCTGAAACCCGCGCCTTGCCCAGCCAGGACGTCTCCGCCGGCCGGGTCGACGCCTTCGCCAGGTCCGCGCTCAGCTTCAGCTTCAGCCACACGCCGCCGCTCTCCTCGACCACCTCGGCCTGAATGTCCGCGGCGGTTGTCGCGCCCGGTGTCTCCTGAAAGTACGGCCGCGCGCCGCGCGCATAGACGTTGCCGGCGGTCACCAGGGGAAACTCGCGATGGTTGTAGACCCACAGCCCATAGCCGCCGAAGCGCTGCGGGTCGATATCGGACGCCGCCCCGTCGCCCGCCGCCGCACCGTTCCCCACGAAGATGTTGTTCACGAACCGGTCGTCGCCGCCCGTAGTGCTGGCCAACCCGGCCAGCGCGGTCGAGTGCGCCTTGTGATACGGGGTGGACCGCCGGGGCTCGGGCTGGCTCACGATCCTCCCCATCATCAGGTTGTGCAGGTACGCGCCGCCTTCCGACACGTCGCGCAGCGCGATCGGCGACAGGAATAGGTTGTTGTCGACCACGAACGGACCGTGATCCACCTCGACAAAGAGGTCGTCGGCCGAATTGTCATACAACACGTTGCCGGTGATGCGGGTGCCCTGCGCCATCCAGTCCATCCACAGGCCGCGTCCCGCATTGTGGATGCGATTGTGCCGGATCACCACGTCGATCGCCGCGTGCAGCTTGATGCCGGCCATCTCCGCGCCCGTAAACTGCCGCTTGGTCCAGATGTTGTAGATGTGGTTGTCGCTGATCTCGCTGAACGCCCCGCCCAGGCTGCCTACGATGCCGGCCTGCTCGCAATCGAAGATCACGTTGCCGCGCACCCTGTGCGATCCGATCTTCTCGCGCGACCAGCCCGCCGCCAGAGCGCGCAAGATCACCTCGTTGTAGTGCGTGGCGCCGTCCTTGCGCGGGTCGTTGGTCCACACGTTGTGGCCCGTGGCGCGGTCCTTCCCCAGGCTGATGCCGGCGCACTTGGAGTCGCTGATCACGTTGTTCTCGATGATCCAGCCTTTGCTGAAGTGCGTGCCGATCAGCCCGATCTGTTCGGCGGTCGGCGCGGCCCACTGCGTCGCCGCCTGCGCCATGCGGAAGCCCCGCACCGTGATGTAGTTCCGCCCCGGCGCATCCGGATAGAAGCAACTGTCCCGCACGTTGATCTCGACCAGTTCGCGGTTCGGGTCCTTGTCGTGGAAATTGGCGTAGAGGTACGTGAACTTGTCATCGACCTCGGCGAACCAGGTGTATGTCGAGCCCTCCACGTCGCGGATGTCGATGATCCGCCGCGGATCGAGCACGCGCTCCAGCAGGTCGGTCTCGAAGAGCGACTTGCCGTTGAGATAGACTTCGCCCGTGTGGTGCGGCCGGCCCTTGTCGTTGAACCAGTCGCCGGCGATCAGGTCCTTGTACGGGTTGTATTTCCCGAACAGCGCATTCGGCACCGCGGCCTTCCACACCGGACCGCTGAAGCGTTTCCACTCGCGAACCACTTCCGAGCCCTTGATGATCGCCTGTTCGCCGGGCGCGGCCTGATACACAATGCGCCTTTCGTCCGACTCCCCCCCGCGCGGCGGCGTCACGCGCTCGCGATAGGTCCCACCGTGTACCGTAACGGTGTCGCCCGGCTGCGCCGCCTGCGCGGCCGCGGAGATGGTTCGATACGGCCGGGCGGCCGAACCATCGCCGGTGTCGCTTCCGTTCACTGAGACGTGAAGTTCCTTGGCGGAAGCGACAGCCGGCAGCGCGGCCAGAACCGCCCACATAACCAGGTGCTTCATAGGTTCCAACGGACCGCGTGGTCTGGACCCTGTCTGGGCCCTGACAGGGCCGTCCGCGAATCGCGCTTGTTGCCGGCCTCTGCGGCCGCGCGCTCTACTTGAGAACCGCGCCGGTGACGGCATTCACTAATGCCGCATAGCCGTTCTTCGTGGTTCCCCACATGATGTACCACACGGGAGCTGCGAACCGTGATGCGTTGCCCAACCGCAACGTCACCGTCTGGTCCGGATGCTTCTTCAGCCAGTCGGCCGCTTTTTCCTCGGCAGCTTTGCATGCGGCGTCGGAATCCACCGCGAATTCGCTGTTCGCGAACGGATTGCTTTCCTTTGTGGCGCCGCCCCAGGGCAGGGCATCGCTTATGTTGATCCCTTTTCGAATGTCGGCGCCGCTGTTGGCAACCGCGTACGTGAAGATGCGGGCCTCTTTGCGGCTCGGGGAAACGAACGTAACCGTCCATAGCCCGGCTTTTCCGCAATCGTTTTTGATGCCCGGCACCTCGCCGCTGACCACGCTGAGCGCCAGCAGATCGGTCGCCCAGGCGCGCGCCGGCTTGTATGCCTCATAGAAGGCCAGTTGAGCGGTGACAGCTTGTGGCGCCTGAACAGGCTCTTTCTTCGCTTCACCCTCTTTCTTCGTCTCCGCTTTCGGGACTTGGGAGCAGGCCGACAATCCAAGGATAGCCGCCATCACAGGTAACAGAACCCGTTTGACCATAATTCACCACCCCTATACTATCGCCTGTCGGGCGGCGGTGCTCACGGCCGGGCACAAATTTTTCGTCGTCGCCGAACGCGAACGCTGTCGCTGGCCTCAACCGGACGACCTTCACGAGACAGGCGCTGAAACCCGAGTGCCCCCACCCACCAGCATCGCTCCCCAGTTCAGCCCGGCGCCGAACGCGGCGAGCACTACCGGTTGGCCCAAAGGGCCTCCCAACCCGCGCCGCCACTCGGCCGCCGCGATCAGCAACGATGCCGACGAGGTGTTGCCGTAGCGGTCCACGTTCCTGAAGAATCTCTCCTCCGGTACGCCCAGCGCCTGCGCCACCCGGACGATCAGGTTCAGATTGGCCTGGTGCATCAGAAAAGCGCCCACATCCTCCGTTCTGCACCGGTTTCGCTCCAGCAGCTCAATAATGACGCGCGGCAGCTTTCGTGATGCCTGCAGAATGATCGTCCGCCCATCCATGTGCAGGCCCGAAGCCTGGTCCATGTGAAGAGCCTCCGAGAACTCGCCGTCGCTCCGCAGCAGGAAATCCGTGATCTCGGCCGTACCCCTTTCCGCGCTCACCAGGCAGGCGCCCGCGCCGTCGCCGAACAGTACCGCCGTGTCGCGGGAGGCCGCGTCCAACCGGATGGCGCGCGACATGATCTCGCTCCCCACCACCAGAACATTGCCGTAGCGCGGAGCCAGATCGGCGGCCAGGGCCAGGGCGAACAGCGAGCCGGCGCTCGCCATCGGCAGGTCCATGGCGGGGACGCCGCCAATTCCGAGGCTGGCGCCGATGGCGGTCGCCGGTCCGGGGAAGCAGCGTTCACCCGAGCCGCTCGCAACCAGCACGAGGCCGACGTCGTTCGGCTTCAAACCGCCCGATTCGAGACAATCCCGGGCCGCCCTTGCTCCCAGGCTCGCCACGGATTCCTCCGGCGCCGCGAACCGCCGCTCGCGAATTCCGGTTCCGCGCAGAATCCAATCGGCATCGGCGCCTACGAGAGTCGCAAGCTCCGTGTTATCCACCACCCGGGAAGGCAGGTAAGAACCGAAAGCCCGCAGGTAAGCCATACTCAAAGCCTGCTCTGAAGGTAGCGCTCGATGGAAACGACGGAGTCGAATTTCCGGGGCGTGAGGTCGGAATCGGGAATCTTGACCGCGAATTCCGATTCCAGTGCGGCCACCAGGTCCACCAGCGTGAACGAATCCAGCAGGCCGGATTCAAACAGCGATTCCTCCGGCGAAGGATCGATCGCTTTGGGCGCGATGCGGCGCAGAATTTCAATGATTTTGATTTGTCTGTCCATGTAAGCTGGAATCCATCAACAGGGACCTTACCTTCTTAAACAAGTCATATTGCCGCAATAAGTCCGTAACGAATATCTCCGCGAGCCGGTGATAGCCGGCCTGGGTAAAGTGAATATAGTCGCGTTGGGCGAGTCCCGCAAAGGCCCAGTCCCTCATCGCCCCCGCTCCGCCCATGCGCTCCCGAATGTCCCAAAAGGCACAGCCCGTCCGGCGGCAGGCAATCTGCTGGGCAGCGATAATGCCGTCCGCGTCGGGCAGCGGATGCCATCTCCCGTGGGAGCGCACATACCCGTCCGGAGGACCGATCACCAGAATGGGAACCGACGGGCACGCCCGGCGGAACCTCTCCAGGAGCGTCGCGAACATGGTCTGATACGGCTCCACGCTTCGCCTCGGCTCGACTGCCTCGTTGGTGCCGTACGCCAGCACAATCAGCGCGGGCTTGCGGAGCTGCAGGTAGGTGGCGAGCATGTCTTCGTTCCATCGCAGGATGACCGATGCCTCCGCGCCGTTGATGCCCAGCGCTTCGTATGTGACGCCGGAGTTTCTGTCGGCCGCCCAGCCGAACAGGCGAACCGGCCGGTTGGTGAGCGTCTTGAGCGTGAAGCGGTGCTGGCCCGAAGACGTCGGGTAGCGCTTGAATGCCGGACTCAACTCGCCGGCCGTGGAAAACTTCTCCACCAGTTCGTCGCCGTCGTACAAGGCCAGCGTTCCGCCGTCGGCCTGCTGCAGGTAGTGAATTTCCAGTATGTCGCATTCCGTTTCGATAAAAACCGACTGGTCCGCGCGCTGCGTGGAAATGCTGACGCCTCCCAAGCCGAAGTATCCGTCTCCCTCGGCCAACCGCAGACCCTCCGCGCGCCAGGCGCCGCTGCCGCCGCCCGCGCGGACGTCGAAGCGGTGATAGCCCGGAAAAGGGTGCCCCGCGAATGCAAAGCCCGGGCCGCCGTCCCCGAATCGTTCTTTTAACGGGCGGCGGATACCGTCGGTCCATTCGTCCGCAGCGGTATGCGAATCGCCGAAGTGAAGGATGTGAACCGGTTCGCGAAGCTTGAGCCCGTCGATCCGGTAGAGTTGCTCGAGGAACGGCGCCAGGACGGCCGGTTGCTCGATATCGCCAGGCGCGGATCGCAAATACCCCGCGACTTTCTCCAGCGCGGCAACCCGGACGGCGGAACTGACGCGCGGCGAGGACGAAGACTCGCTATGGCTGTCGCTTTGCGCCGCCGGCAGCGGAAACAGGCCGGTCACCGCAAGGTAAAGCCAGAAGCCGCCGATGAGTCTGCCCCGCGTTTGGATCATTTAGTGGTCCGTTTCATTCTGCCGTAGTTTGAACCGCTTCAACCCCGCAATAATTTCTTTGGTAAAGAGGCTGGCGACAATCCTGCCCCCTTCGCCGAACGGGTGGATCAGGTCGGCGGCCACCAGGCGCGGATCCCCGGCATACCAGCGGGCGATCGTTCCCTCGCCGCCCATGGCATCGAACGTATCGAAAAAAGCGCAGCCGGTATCCCTGGCGACCCGTCGCTGGATCTCGACCAGTTTCGGAATGGTGGGCATGGTTTCGATCTCGCCGGACCGCGTTCTCTGCCCCCGGTCCATCGGACTCATGATCAGCACCGAGGTGTTCCCAAGCGCGCGGCGGATCCGCCGGATGACCTCGTGAAGCTCGTCCTCGTATCCATGCTCGATAAAGTCGGCAAACCCGGCTTCGTTCGTGCCGTAATTGATGATCAGCAGGTCGGGACGCCGGTGGCGCAGTTGTTCGCTCCAGTGGGACGGATTGAACATGCGCGCCAGCACGGTGATCGAGCCGCCGTTCAGTCCCAGACTATCGTACACAACTCCCGGTCCCGGGCCTTCGGCGATCACGCCGAACCATCGTACCTTCCCCTGAGTCACCTGGACATCCACTTCCGCCGCCGCAGGCTCCACCTCGAAGGCCGCAAAAGCGGACTTCAAATCGCCGCTCGTGTCCGTCGTGCCCAGCGCCTGCCCACCCGCCGAAACCGTGAATTGTCCGCCGTCCGGGTGCTGGAGAAAGCATATCTCGAATCGGGACGCTCCTCCACGTTCAAAGACAATCGCGGTACGCGCGGGAGGCGAACCGCTGAATGTTACTCCGCCCAGACCGAACATGCCGTCGTCCGCGTCAAAGCGGCTGGCAGGCAGCATTGCCCAGCCATGGGCGTAGATCTTCATACCGGCATGGCGATACCACGACCATGGGTTGTCGGCGAGGATGAATCCGTGCCCCGCATTGCCAAACTGCTTCTGAAGAAGTGAGCGCACATCGCCCGTGATCAGGTCGGCGGTGGTAGGCGAATCGCCGTAGTGGACGATCCGGGTGATCGCGCCAGGCTCCCGCCTCTCGGAGCGCAACAGCGCCTGGTAAAACCGGTCGAGCGAGCCGCGGGAGTCATCGAACAGAACGGGCGGTTCATGGCGTTTGGACATCGACGCAGATGCCGGTGCCGGTTCCCTTGGGATGACGCCCGCCGGCGGCTTGGGTACGGACGGCATCGGGATGATGCCTGCAAACTGGGACAGCTCGGGGCCTCTGATTCCGGGCACCACCATCCCCGCTGCGCCAAGCAGCAACCCGAAGGCGAGAATCGCAAGTGCGGTCTGGAAGGGAAAGTCGCGCATTTTGTCAGAACCGCGAGTAAATAAACGGTGCATTGCCGCGTCCCGCCGTTAACTGGATTGCCGCGGCGACGATGACCAGCACCACGGCATGGACATAGAACGGGCGCTGCGCGAAGGCTTCCATCGTGCGCGTGTAGATTTGACGGCTGACGCACAGCGCGGCTGCCGCAGTTAAAGTTACCGCCGCGATCGTGAGGGAGATATTCTCGAATCCCGGGGATAGCGAAGCGATGCGGTCCAACATGGCGGCGGCTTCGGAAAGACTCCGGGAGCGGAAGAACACCCAGGTAAAACAGACAAAGTGGTACGTGCAGATTGCCGCGATCAGCCGCCGCCACGGCTTGCTGATCGGACTGGATTGGCCGCGCCATCGCAGCCAGGCGCGCGTGGCGGCCAGCCCGGCGCCATGCAGGAGGCCCCACACCGCAAAGGGCCACGTGATTCCGTGCCACAGGCCCGCCAGCAGCATGGTGATGACCAGGTTGACGTACGGCATCAACCTCGTGCGGTTGCCGGGCAGCGAGAAATAGACGTAGTCCCGCAGCCAGTTGGAGAAACTGATGTGCCAGCGGCGCCAGAACTCCGTAAGGTTGGCCGATTGATAAGGACGGTCGAAGTTGATGGGTAACTTGATCCCGAGTAACAGGGCGAAGCCGCGCGCGATGTCGGTGTATGCCGAAAAATCATAATAGAGTTGCAGGGAATATGCGTATACCGCGATCAAAGCTTCCATTCCGCTATATAAGTTTGGGGTATCGAAAACGCGATTGACCAGGTTTAGTGCCAGGTAGTCGGCGATCAGGGTCTTCTTCAGCAGGCCCAGTCCGATCAGGAAGAATGCCCGCCCGCCATCCTCCCGGCTGAGATGCGGCCGCGCGGCCAGCTGCTTGACCAGGTCGGGCAGCCGCGTGATCGGTCCTGCCTGCAGCGTCGGGAAGAACGACGCAGCCGCGAGATAAGTCAGCGGGCTCGTCGTACCTTCGGCGTCGCGCCGGTAGAGTTCGATCGTGTAAGTCAGCGATTGCAGCGAGTAGAACGAGAGGCCCAGCGGAAAGACCCAGTCCCAGCCTGTGGCAGAGCCGGCGAGGCGGGCGAGCAGCGCCATGTGCCGGGATCCGGCCAGGAGAGCCAGGTTCGCCGCAACGCTCAGCGCCACCAGCGGCCGGCGGATGCCGCGGCGGCGAAACCGCATCAGCCCCAGGCCGGCCAGGAAATCCAGCCCGGAGCACGCCGGAATCAGTGCGATATAGAGTAGTCCGAAGTGGACACAGAAAAGATAGTTGGCGGCCAGCACCACCGCCAGGCGGGGAAGCCGGTATCGCGAGCAGCTCCAATAGACGAAGAAGACTGCTGCGACGAAGGCAAGAGACCCCCCACTGCCGGCTTGCACGTGTTCATTTTAGCCAAGTCCGCCGCTGTGGGGCGGTGCTTCAGCCCGCGCGGGATTTTTAGTCCCGCTGGTTCGGTCTAGCGCCGGAACCACGGCTTATGACTACTCCTCTGATTCTGAGAAGGGTCCATCGGCGTCATCTCTAGCCGCGCCTCCACTCCGCTGGCCCCGTCGGAACGAATGATCTGGGTGGTCTGCGGATAGGCAACGCCTGCCTGCGTGACGTAGTCCGAATACAGAATTCTGAGGTCGGCGTCCCGGTCGGCAGATTCGACCCGGATTTCGCCCGGCCGGTCTCTGGCGTCCAGGGTCACGGTATAGGTCTTTGCGCCTCCCTCCGTTCGAACCGCGGCGGGGTTGTCGATGCCGAAGACCAAACCCGTCGCCACCATCGTCAGGCCGGGCTCCCGCAACTGTTTCAACACCGTTGCCAGGCGGCCGTCCAGGAGCAGCCGGATGCCCTCTTCCACCTCCTGCTGGGTGTCTCGCGATTTCGGACGCTTCTTCCACACCAACCCGGAATCGGTTCGCGTGATCTGGTACTTCTCCCGCAGCCGGCTGATCTCGAACCGGGCCATATCCGGGAATTGCAGCCACTCCGCGACCGACCACTCGGCGCGTTGCCCGCCGGCCGCCTGCAGAGAAAGGATCCCTGTGGCGCGAAAGGCCGTCATCTCCGGTCCTTCGCCGAGAGCCTCGAGCATCCTCTTGAAAAGCGCGGCGCCCTCGGTGACCAGGGCGGCGTGCGTTGGCTTCAGTACGAACTCCACGCGAGCGATCTCGTTCGGCTGGATGCGGATTTCCTGCGGTCCCTGCGCCGCCTCGTAGCCGTCGCGGGCGGCGGTCACCGTCACGGCGCCTTGCGGGCGCTTGATCCAGGGCAGCAGCCCATGGCTCGTGGTGCCCGCCGCATCGCCATTCAGCCGAACCTCGCAATCGACCGGCTCGCACGTCACCGACAGGTAACCGTCGGTGGGCGCGGGTTTTGGAAGCGGCGGCTTGCGAGCCGCTTCCAGCGCATTCAGCAGATCGTCCGAAGCGGAGGCGCTCCTCAGTCTTGCCAGATCCTCCGCCGTCGGCCGGAAATCCAGGCCGTAGATTTCGATGAGCTTGATCACGATCGCTTCCGGAACCGTTCCGCCCTTGTAGCTCTCGAAGAATCGCAACAGGCCCTGAAGTGATACCGGCTGGACGCGAAGATCCGGATGCGGCGCGGCATCCTTCTCTTGAGACCAGCCGGTATCAGGCGCCGCGATCGCCGTCAGGACGACCGCCAGGATTAAGCGAACCACCGGTTCATTTCTTCTTGGGTTGTTGCTTGATCGGCTTGGCCGACTTCGACGGCACAAAGTCAGCGTCGTTCACGTTCGACGGGCTTAGCTCGACATCCGCAAATTTCAACTCGAAGCCGTTTGAGCCGGCTCCCGGCAGAATCAACTGGATCGTCTTCGGATAATAGGCGTCCGCTTTTTGGAAGTAGGCCGAGTAAACAATCTTCCGGCCGGTATCCAATCCTGCGGATTCGAGCAGAATCTCCTTCGGGCGAAAATCCGGGTCCAGGGTAACCAAAGTCCGCTCACTGCCCGCGGTGGCGTGTAAGACCGTGTCTTCGCCTGGACCCGGCGACAGGCGTTCGGTCATCAGGCGGAAGTTTGCGCTTCGCAGATGTCCAACCACTTCGGAGATCTGATATTGCTGAAGGAGCCGCAACGGGAATTCCAAATCCTCGCCGTCGTTGCCTCTTGGTGGCTTCTGCCACATCAGCCCTGTCTTGGTCTGTGTGACATCGTAGGTTTGACCTGTTCTGCGTATCATGAACCTGGCCTTGTCCGGCGCTCGCAGAAGCACGGTGACGTCCCACGTTGTCGGTTTGCCGTCGCGGTAGCAGGTGAGCGTTCCCGTGCCCCTGACAAAGGCGTCTGCTTTGAGGCCCGCATCGCCTCCGAGAGCATCCACCATCCGTTGGAAGATCCTCCCGGCGGTCGCTTCCAGGGCGGCTGCCGACGGCTTGAGTTTGAACTCGGCCACCGCCGGTGTCTTCTCGCTGATTACGACGGCCTGTTGATTCTTGTCGGGCTCATAGTCCGTCTTGGACACCGAGACGGT
>DATJYJ010000024.1:0-2765 GCA_035578025.1 Verrucomicrobiia bacterium | reverse complement strand
CGGGACGGCGTTTACGGATCTCGATGGGATAGCAGTCGCTCTCGACGGTGCGGCGCGTGGCGAAAACCGCGATGGTGCCGGACGACGCGATGCCGGTGGCGGCCTCGATGGTGGGCACGACGATGCCGATGACGTTGCGGGCGATCCCGTCGTCGCGGCGGCGCACGGGTAGCCACTGCTGTTGAATCCAGCGGAGCGCCACGGTGGAGGCGGTGTTGCAGGCGACGACGGCGAGGGTACAGCCCTCGGCGAACAGGCGCTCGAGCGCCGCGCAGGTCAGGTTCAGCACGTCGATGGGCGGCCGCACGCCGTAGGGCGCGTTGCGGTTGTCGCCGAGGTAGACGAAGTCGCGCCGGGGCAGCGCTTCGATGAGCGCGCGATGCACGGTCAGGCCGCCGAAGCCGCTGTCGAAAACCCCGATCATCCGAAGAGCCTCTCCACTATCCAGCTTAAACTGCGGACTACAATCAAACGAGTATGGACCGACGAAGATTTCTCGCGACCGCCGGAGCCGCCGGCACGCTTCTTGCGGCGCCGCAATCCGGCGACGAGGCCGGATTCACCCGCCTCTTCGACGGCAGGTCGCTCGACGGGTGGAGCGTGCAGGACGGCGACGAACGGGCGTTCTATGTGGATGCCGGCGACATCGTGGTGCACGAGAGCGCGGGCTACCCGACGTGGCTGCGCTCGGCGCGGCAGTACGAGAATTTCGATTTCCGCGGCGAGTTCTTCGTCAAGGGCTGGTGCGACTCGGGCATCTACATCCACGCGCCGGAGCACGGGCGGGCGATGTGGTGCGGCATGGAGATCCACATCTTCCACCAGGCGGACCAGACGCCGGCGCCGGAATCGATGGGCGCGATTTACCCGATCGTGCCTCCGCGGATCGTGAACGTCAAAAACAAGGGCGAGTGGAACACGTTCCGCATCCTGATGGACTGGCCGCGATTGCAGGTGTGGACCAACGGCGAGATGGTACAGGATCTGGACGTGGAAACCGTCCCGGACCTGCGCCACCGGCTGCACAGCGGGTATCTGGGCCTGCAGTCGCTGAGCTACCCGATCCGCTTCCGCAACCTGCGGGTGCGCGAGCTGGCATCGAAGGTGACGTGGACGCCGCTGTACGAGGGGCCCGCCGACTTCGCAAAGTGGCACGTCTCCGACGCCAAGCCGAATTTCCAGGCGCTGGGCGGCATTCTGCACAGCGACGGCAACGGGCACTTCGCGACCAACGAAAAATACCGCGATTTCGAGCTGCAAATGTACGTGCGTCACGAGCTACACCACAACGGCGGCGTGATGTTCCGGACGGCGGGCACGGGGTCGCGCGGGCGGCACTACGAGATTCAGCTGCACGATGTGGAGGGGGCGCATTATCCCACCGGGTCGCTGTATTCGGTGAAACGCGGGTCGTATCCGCGGATCGCGGCGCGCGAGTGGTGGCCATTTCAGCTTCGCGTGAAAGACGCGACGTGCCTGGTGCGGATCAACGGGGACACGGTGCTGGAATACGACAGGCTGGACAATCTGGACGAAGGGCCGATCGAGCTGCAGGCGCACGATCCCGGGCGGTGGACCGAGTACAAGCACATCCTGGTGCGGAGGATCTGATGCTGACACGCCGCCGGATGATCGCGGCCACGCTGGCTGCGCCGGCGCTAAAAGCGCAGATCGGATATCGCGAGTACGCACGGTGCCTGCCGGACTACCTCTCGTCGCTGGCGGCAGCGGCATATGTGCGGCGGAATCAGCGGGTGGCGGCGTTGCGGACACCGGCCGAGATTCGCAGTTACCAGACGTGGGCGCGCGCGACGTTCACGCGCCTGGCGGGCACGCTGCCGGAACGCTCGCCGCTGAACGTCCGGACGGTGGGCGCCTTCGAGCGCGAACGGTACCGAGTGGAGAAGCTGGTGTACGAAAGCCGGCCGGGGCTGTTCGTCACGGCCAACCTGTATCTGCCGAAGACGGGCACGGCGCCGTATCCCGGGGTGCTGTTCCAGATGGGCCACAGCGCTCCCGGCAAGGCGTACCCACTGTATCAGCGATGCTGCCAGGGCCTGGTGCAACTGGGCTACGTGGTGCTGGCGTTCGACCCGATCGGGCAGGGAGAGCGCTCGTCTCGCGCCACGCCGCCGCGGTCCCCCACGCAGGAGCACAGCATGGTAGGGCACAAGATGCTGCTGGTGGGCGAAACGGCGACAGGCGCGATGCTGTGGGACGCGATGCGCAGCCTGGACGTGCTGGTGGCGCACCCGCAGGTGGACGGGCGGCGGCTGGCATCGACGGGGCAATCGGGTGGCGGCACGCTGACCATGATCCTGGCGGCGATGGACGAGCGGCTGGCGGCCGCGGCGGTGAGCTCGGGCAACACGGAAAACTTCGCGCTGGAGCCGTTTCTGGCGCCGGGATCGTCGGACGACGCCGAGCAGGACCTGATCGGATCCGGGCCGCTGGGGTTCGACCGCTGGGACATGCTGTGGCCGATGGCGCCCAAGCCGCTTCTGGTGGCGGTGAGCGCGCACGATTTCTTCGGCACCTACTCCCCGGCATACGAACGGAGCGGCCGCGAGGAGTTCGCGAAGCTGGCGCGGGCTTACGAGACGTTGGGCGCACGGGACAAGATCGAGTACTTCGAGGAGCCGCTGCCGCACTCGCTTTCATACCCGATGCGGATGGCGGTCTACAACTGGTTCGAGCGGCACCTGAACCATGCCACGCGCAGCATCGAAGAGGAGCCGCCCACCAATCCGGAGAACGACGAGACG
>DATJYJ010000023.1:0-16588 GCA_035578025.1 Verrucomicrobiia bacterium | reverse complement strand
CGGCCCGCCTCACCACAAGATCCCGTCGACCGGAGCCAGCGGTTCGGGAACGTCCTTTTCCCCGATCATCTGCCTCAGGTTGATCTCGATGGTCCTTGTGATCGCGGTCAGCGGAAGATCGTGCGGCAGATTCTCGAAAGGCGTCTCGAGATCGCGGCCGATTTGATCCAATGCCAGGAAGATGACTCCGACCAAACTGGAGCCGACCGGAGTCAGCAGCTTCAGGCTCTCCACCATTCCCAGGGGCAGCAGCAGGCAGTAGATACCGACGACGTGCCGGATGAAGATGTCGTACATGCGGGGCATCGGCGTATTCTTGATTCGCTCGCATGCACCCTGGCAATCCATCAGGTTGCTCAGCGTCCGGTCCAGGCTCGCCCAACGGATGTTGTCGATCCAGCGGGACTGATAACAGTGCGCCACCATCCCGGCCATCAGTTTTTGAATGGCGAGCGGAACGTTGTTCTGGCTCTTCAAGAGCTCCATTTCGTCTTCGGGAAACAGGCCTTCCAGCTCCTGCCAGGGAGAGGTGCCCCGCAGGTGGTTGCGCAGGGCGTGAACATGGGCAACCTGGAGCAGAACCAGCCTGTGTTTCATTTCGCCGACTTCGCGTTCCGCGGCGGGGCCGGCCTCGGCGGCGGCGACCATCGAAAGCACCTCGCGGGCAAAGCTCCGCGAGTGATTGACGATTCCACCCCAGATGGTCCGGGCTTCCCACCATCGGGCGTACGCGCTGCTATTGCGGAAGCCGACGATCACGCTAAGGACGCCGCCGAATATCGAAAGTGGGACATCCGGCAGGGCCAGCCACTTCCAACCGGCGAACACGTAAGCCGCCGCGACCGCCACATCGAAAGCGAACAGGACCAGGAGAGGACGCCCGACATAGCGGATCAATCCGCTCGGCTTCGCCCTCTTGATGACGATCATGTGCCCGGACTGCCGGATCCCGCCCGGTCGCGAGCCGTAACCGGCAGGAACTTTCGCTGCTCTTCGCTGTAGATGCGGACCGCCCCGTGGGCGACGTCGTAGACCCACCCGGAGAGCGCCAGAGTGCCTTTCGCCAGCCGTCCGGCGACGGACGGATGCGTTTCGAGGTGACGCATCTGCAACAGGACGTTTTCCTCGATCAGCTCTTCGAGGGCGGCGGCCTCGTCGGGGGCCGATTCGCGGTGGCGCACGATGCTCAGAGCGGTGTCGCCATTGCGCAGCCAGGACTTCACGATGGGCAGCTTCGCGACCTTTTCCGGATGCAGCAGCCCGATCATGGCGCCGCAATCGGAGTGTCCGCAAACGACGACCTGGCTGACTTGCAGTCCGGCCACGGCGTACTCCACGATGGCCGACACGCCGCCCAGCACCTCGCCGTAGGCGGGAACCAGGTTGCCGATATTGCGGCAAACGAAAATCTCACCCGGACCGGATTGTGTGATCAATTCCGGGTCGATGCGGGAGTCGGCGCATGTGATGAATAGCGCGTGCGGCTTCTGGCCTTCGCTTACCGATTGTTGATACGCGGCCTGGCGCTGGGGATAGATTTCGCGCTGGAAACGCAGCACTCCGGCGCGCAGCCGTTCACGCGATTCGTCGATGTCCTTCTGAGGCATGGCTTGAAGAGGGATGTATCGGACGCCGCCGGGATTTATAAAGATTGCGGTTCGAGATCGATCAATGTCCGACGCTCGCCTCGGCCATGGTGAGGAACACGTTGCGCAGGCTGTCGGTGCCGGAATCGGCGCGCTGAATCAGCAGAATCGAGATCAGGCCGCTGGCCGGATCGATCCAGCCCTGCGTGCCGGGTGGAGCGGCGCGACTACCATGGCGCCCAACATTTTGAACATGGTCGTAGGCGATACCCGCACGCTTCAGGCGCTGGACGGTTCGAGCCATCCGGTCGGCGGCCTGGCCTGGACCTCGAGCGATCCCACGATCGTGAGCCTCTCCATTTCGCTTTCGGGAATCAGGCCTTCCAGCTCCGGGTTCAGAAAACCCGGCTTGTCTTCCTCGGGCGAGTCCACCATTTTGAACGGCACCATTTCATATTTAGTGGGATCATGCTGCCGGCGCCAGTGAAATGGCGCGTGTTTTCTTGGGCTTACATTTTGGCGCGATCCGTGCATTGCTCGCGTGCGAAACGAATCAAACCGAGGCTGCCTTGATAGATCGTAAATCGGCAACGCTTGAAGCAGAATATGTTGAGCATAGTGCCCGGAGCGGCACGATTCCTATCCTGCAATCGTATGAGTACCCGTGGTGCGGGAGGAGTGCCCTCGCTCAACTGCGGTCTGGCTGCCGCACAGCAGGGCAACCCACGCAATTGACGGCGATGCCGGCGCGAGCCGCGGACCTGCCCTGACGTTGACTACGCCTGCCGTCATATGCCGAGGTGGAATCCATCCTGTTGTTAACACGATTGGATTCTATTGGATATGTTTCCCAAGTAGCCCTCCGGGTCTGCGCCCGCTGTAATAGCCGCTGTCCCCGCCGGGCTGGAGCAGCCGGACTCTACCTTACGAAGTCCGAACAATATCCTTCGTTTGCAGTATGTCCCTTGTCCGCTTTCGATGCTTAGGATGAATTCTGTGGCAGTGCGAATTCTCATCGCGGACGATCATTCCCTGATCCGCAACGGCTTACGGAATGTGTTGGCACGTCAGGAAGGATTCGAAGTGATCGCCGAGGTTTGCGACGGCCGGGAGGCCGTTGAAGAGGCCGAGCGGCGGATGCCGAATGTCGCGATCCTCGATATCGGGATGCCGGCGCTCAACGGCATCGAAGCTGCCAGGATCATCTCCGAAAAACTCCACGAGGTGCAGATCGTGATACTCACCGTCCACACCGATGAATGTTACCTGGTCAACGCCCTCAAGGCCGGCGCCCGCGGATATGTACTGAAAAGCGCCGCGGAATCCGAGATCGTCCAGGCGGTGAGGGCCGTCAGCCAGGGAAAGGCCTTCTTCAGCCCTAAGGTCAGCCGGATCCTCGCGGACGATTACGTCCGGTACTTGAGCAGTAAGAACGTGGAGGACACCTATGATCTGCTGACCGGGAGGGAGCGCCAGATTTTGCAGTTATTGGCCGAAGGACAGGCCAACAAGGACATTGCGAATATTCTGAATCTGAGCCCGACTACTGTCGTCAGCCACCGCCAGCACATTTTTCAGAAGCTCAATCTTCACAGCCTGGCGGAACTGATTCTCTACGCGATTCGGAAGGGAGTTGTGGCGTCGCAGCGCAGTGGCTGCGCCCACGGCGACTAGCGGGGCCACGCCGGGACGGTGCGCTTGTGATCACGACGCCCCCCACATCTTCCGTCGCCGGAATGGCGCGGCGCTTTCTGACGACCAGAAGGGTGCTGACCTCCGGATTCGGAGTTCTTTTGATCCTTCTGGTTCTCTTGGGAGTGAATTCCATCCGGGTCCTCGGAGAACTGCGCTCGAGCAACGAGAACATCCTGGCTGATTTTGTCGACCGCGTGCAAAGGCTCGACGAGATCCGTTCGGCGATCTATCTGTCGGGCACCTACATTCGCGACTTCCTGCTGGAGCCCGAGCCCGACCAGGCGGAACAGAACCGGCAGGCCCTGAACAACTCGCGGACGCGAATCGATTCGCTGCTGGCAACGCACAGCTTGCAGATGGGCGATGCGGACCAGGCGCTGTACGAAGCATTGCGGCGGGAAATCCAGGAGTACTGGCGAGTCCTGGACCCGGCGCTCGCGTGGAACGCCGGGCAGCGAAAGAAGGATGGATACCGGTTTCTTCACGACGAAGTCCTGCCCCGTCGGTCGAGCACGCTGGGCATCGCCGATACGATCGGCTCGGTAAACCGGCAGCAGCTCCTGCGGCGCGACCAGCGTCTGATCGGGCTATTCTCGGGCTTACGCAACGAGTTGGCGGTTGCTCTGGCCGTGATGTTCCTGTTGGGCTTCGTCATGGCGGCGGTGGCATCGGCGCGGATTCTGCAACTGGAGCAACAGACCCTGGCTCATCTGGCAGAGGCAAAACAGGCGCGGCAGGAGCTGCGCAGCCTGTCGATGCAGCTCGTCGCCACGCAGGAGAACGAGCGCAAGAACATCTCGCGCGAGCTCCACGATGCCGTCGGGCAATCCATGTCGGCCGTGCAGTTCGAACTCCACGACCTGGCGAGCGCGCTGGCCCCTTATCCGAAGGAGCTGACGTCGCGGGTAGACCTGATCCGCGAGCTCGTGGAGGGCTCGGTTGCCATGGTGCGCAACATAGCGCTGCTCCTGCGTCCTTCGATGTTGGATGATTTGGGGCTCGTGGCGGCCATCGAGTGGCAGTCCGCGCAACTTGCCCGGTCCACCGGAGTGCGCATCAGTGTGACTTCGGATGAGCTGCCGCGGGAATTGCCCGATGAGCATAAGACGTGCATCTTCCGTATTGTCCAGGAGGCGTTGAATAACGTGTGCCGGCACGCCAACGCGAACTCCGTGGAGATTCAATTGAGCGCCCCCGGCTTCGGAATCGCGGTCGTCATCCAGGACGACGGCAGGGGATTTCAACCGACCCGCTCCAAGGGCGTGGGACTGATCGGAATGCAGGAGCGCGTCGAAAGCCTTGGCGGGACGTTGATCATTGACTCAGGACCCGGGAGGGGAACTTTGATTCGTGCCTGGTTGCCTCTGCCGCCCCGGCTGGACCCGAAGAGCCATATGGGCGCAACTGTGGCGAGCGTTGCGGCACCACACGAGCCTGCCTTATGACGACTGGTGTCCAGGCACCGGCTGGGTTCCGTTCCGGGTCGGCAGAGGGGGCACAGCATTCCGCCCCTAGAGCCGCGGCTGGGCGGATGGACCGGCGGGTCTGGACCCTGATCGTGGCGCTCTCCGCAATGGTTTACCTCATTGCAACTCTGTTCGCCGGCATCGACAGCCCGCTGTTCGGGCTGGCCATGATCGTGCTTCTGGCGCGCGAAGTAACCGGAAACGCGGCGCGCTCGTGAGGATTCGGATGCCGGATCAAAGATCGCCGGCGGCACAAACGGGCATTGCGCCGCCGGCGCTGGGGGAAGTGCTGCTTATGCGGTCTGTTCATCAACCCATGCTTGATGGATGTCTCCACAATACGGCGCGTGGCTCGCGATTCCAATCCCCTGCGCTATGTAGGGATGGAAAAAAATCGAAGGACCCGCCTTCGATCCTGCAAGGGACGGCTATGTTGCGACGTGTGACCGCCGTGATGGCACTTGTACCGGCTGCGGCAGCTCTGAGCTTCGGGCAGGTATCCCCGGCCGGGAAGAATGCTCTGGTGCAGCTGAGCGGGTCCATCCGCGATTTGACGAGGCGGGTAGCGCCCGCCGTAGTGGAGGTCGTAGTCAACGGCTTCGGGTCGAGCGATGACGGCGGGCGCGGCAATCAGATTTCGCGCCAGCATTCCAGCGGGTCGGGTGTGATTCTGGACCCGGCGGGTTACATCATCACCAATGCCCACGTGGTGCAGGGCGCGATCAGCGTCAAGGTTCTCCTGGCCGCGGCCCATTCCTTCGATGCGAAGCTGCCTCAGAGACCGCACGTGGCGGAGGCGAGAATCGTGGGAATCGATCGCGACTCGGACCTTGCGCTGCTCAAGACCGATGGCTCCAGTTTGCCTGCGCTCACGTTGGCGGACTCTGACGAGCTGCGGCAGGGCGACCTGGTGCTGGCCATCGGCAGTCCGCTCGGCTTCCACAACTCGGTTTCGATCGGCGTAGTGAGTTCCCCGGGGCGTGCCATCAACGACGAGAATCCGATTCTGTACATCCAGACGGACGCTACGATCAATCCCGGGAACAGCGGCGGAGCGCTGGTGAACACCAGCGGCACGCTGGTGGGACTGAGCACGTTCATCGTCAGCCAATCCGGCGGCAATGAGGGGCTGGGCTTCGCCCTACCCAGCAACGTCGTTCGCAACGTGTACCAACAACTGAGAAAGCGCGGGAGAGTTTCGCGCGGAACGGTAGGAATGTTCGTCCAGGATATTACACCGGCAATGGCAAAAGGTCTTTCCCTGACCACCGAGGAAGGGGTCGTGGTGGCAGACGTGGAGCCCGAGGGCCCCGCCGATCTTGCCGGACTCAAGCGCAGGGACGTGGTGTTGAGCCTGAACGGAAACTCGATCGAGGCGGCCCGGCAGTTTGACGACGACGTCAACCGGCGGCGCCAGGGCGAGAAGATCAGGCTCGAGATCCAGCGCGGCGTCACCCGCATCATGCTGACGGTGGAGGTGCAGGAACACGCGGCTCCCTGGGATCCTCTCGCCGACATGGTATCCCTGGAGCGGAACCTGGTGCCCCGCCTGGGCATCCTGTGCATCGAAATCGACCAGCGCGTCGCCAGCCTGTTGCCGGACTTACGGCGGCAATACGGACTGATTGTGGCGGCAAAATCTCCCGAGGGCCAAGCGCAATTCATCGACCTCCGGCCGGGAGACATCATTCATGCGGTGAATAATCTGCAGGTGTCTTCCCTGGAGATTTTCCGGGGCATGATTGGCGAGTTCCATCGCGGGGACGCCGTGGTTCTGCAGATCGAGCGGGATGGCAGATTTCAGTTCATTGCGTTTGAGATCGAGTGAGCAGCCAGCCCGGTGCGGCACGGCTTCAGACTCTCAGGATCGCGCCAGGGTCGCCGAACTGAGAGCGCTCTCCCTTGGGCCAGCGGTACAGGTGGCCGAGATCGACCACGATCTGCCCGTCGGGATCGAGCTCGACCTGGGCGCGGTCCATCGGCCGCGGCGCCGGGCCCTCGAAGTTGACTCCTTCGGAATCGTAGCCGCTGCCGTGGCAGGGGCACTTGAATTTGTTCTCACTGGCGATCCAGTCGGGGGTGCAGCCAAGATGCGTGCAGATCGCGGAGATCACGAAGATACCCTCGGTGTTCCTTACTACCCAGATGCGATGAGTACTCTGGAACTTGGTGTCCACGCCGAATCCGAAGTCCGACGGGTAGCCGATCTTGAACTTGGTCTTGGGTTCGTAGAGCACCCGCGGGAAAAAGAAACGAAGAAACATGAGGAAGTTCACCGAAAGCGTGCCGAGCACGGCGGCCATTACGAACCGGCGGCGTGCGGCCCTCCTTCGGAGTTCGGACATTTCGGCCCCTGAGAAAATCGCCCGAATGGCCCGCAGCAGGCCTGGCTTCCCAGGTTCCTTGGGCTCGGGCGCCTCGGCGGTTTCCGGCACTGCGATCAGTTCTTTCTGCGGCATCGCTGCACCCGGCCCGACAGGGCTAAAAGCTGAAACCAAAGTCGAACGCGATATTCATCCAGTGGTCGGTCGTCTTGACCGCCGGGATATTCGCAACCGCCTGGCCGTTAGTGGACCCGGCGATGTACTGGAACGTGGTACCGACGCGGAAGTTGTGGTTGCTGTCGAGGAAATAGCTCACATTGGCCATTCCATATCCGCCCCACCCGCCGCGCGTCGTGCAGCTATAGCAACTTGGGGCGTAATAGCCATTTGACGGCACTGTCTCGGAGTAATGAAGATAGACGCCGCCGCCGCCTACGGACATCTGCATGCGATGAAACGGCTGCGGAATGTAGATGCGGCCGCCCAGGGGAACCATGAACTCGTGGTCTCCGCTCTGGACAGTGCCGACATCGGTAATCACGGCATTCTGGTTGTTGGCGGCACCGAAGGCGAGCTGCAGGCCTAGGTCCGCCTGGAACAGCCGGTTGAAACGATACCCGTATCCGAGCCGGATAAACGGCGCCGTACTCAGGTAATTCGTCGAGTTTCCGAGGGGGATTGCCGGGCCAACTCCGAACGCGAGGTTGTGGTGGTGGATCTCGTCGGTCTCGACCTGGCCAAAAGCGAGACATGGAGCCAGAAAACAGGTGCACAGCAAAGTGATCCGATTCATATTGACTCAACTCTAGGCGCGGAAGTCCACCTTTTCTATCCCACTAATCTATTAATTTTGGAACGATTTCTAGTTAGTGACGCCGGGCACATGTTTCCGGGCTAACGGAATCTGTGTCGCCGTCCGGCGCGCTGGGAAGAGCGTCGCACGGCATGAATCTGGCGGCTTCTGCCCTCCATCCATTTTGAAACCGAATTCCTCCAAGGCCGGTATAGGATCCGATCGAACGGCTTTCTAGTATTGGAGGGTACTTGCAGTGCAGGTCCTGATAAGTGCATGCCAAATCCCGAACATCCTTATGACTTACTCGACAGGTTAAGGCGTTTTGACACATGTACCTTGTCGAATGCCATCGAGCGTCTGGAAATCCGTCCCCGCAATGAAGGCTTCATGAGCGGCAAGATGTCCTGCATCTTTCCTCAAATGCCGCCGGTCATCGGGTTTGCAGTGACCGGCAGAATGCGGTCCTCGATGCCACCGGTTCGAGGCAAGTGCTATTACGAACACATTGAGTGGTGGAGGTATGTTGCCGGTGTCGCCGGGCCGAAGATCGTGGTCGTCCACGATGCGGACCACGCGGCGGGGACGGGCGCGTTGTTCGGCGAAGCCTATGCCCGCATCTCACGTAAGCTCGGATGCGTAGCCTGCGTGACCAATGGGGCGGTGCGCGATGTTCCGGGAATCGAGGCGATCGGATTCCAGGTATTCGCCCGGGGCTTCTCGGTCTCGCACGCCTACGCCCACGTGGTGGACTTCGGGGAGCCTGTCGAAATCGGCGGCTTGCGGATCGGCCCCGGCGATCTCCTCCATGCAGACCTGCACGGGGTGCACGTAATTCCGGCGGAAGGCATCGACAGGCTGGAGTCTCTCGCCCAAGACGTGCTGCGAGATGACCGGGACCTGTTCTGCCTTACCGAGCGGAAAGATTTTTCGGTCGACCTTCTGGCCGCCAAACTCGCCCAAGCCAAGAGTAGAAATCTATGCAAGTGAGAACCCATGCCTGCATCATGCTGGCGCCGCTGCTGGCGGCGTTGGCCGCGTGCTCTCGCCCGGCGGCAGTGCGGGCCGGAACGGACGACGAGCAGGAGTCATTGGTCACTGTGGGTGTCGCGCCGGTCGAGCGAAAGCCAATCACGCGGCAACTTACCGTGTCTTCGGAGTTGGTCCCGTTTCAGGAGATCGACGTCTACGCCAAAGAAGCCGGCTACGTGAAGGACCTCAAGGTCGACTACGGTACACGAGTGCAGAAGGGCCAACTGATGGCCGTGCTCGAGATACCCGAACTGGAGGTCTTACTGCAGCAGGACCAGGCGTCCATCCAGTCCGCGACTACCCAGGTGGTTCACGCGCAGCACGAGCTGGACCGCCTGGAAGCACAGCACAATGTGCTTCACTTGCAGGCCGATCGATTAAGCGGAGTGGCGAAAGAGAGGCCGGGCCTGGTCGCGCAACAGGAGATCGACGATTCGCAGGGAAAGGACCTGGCCGCGGAAGCACAGGTGGAAGCGGGAAAATCGGCGTACGAAACAGCCAAGAGCCAGTTGGAGGTAGCCAAGGCGAAGGACCAGCACGACCGCGTGCTCTTCGAATACGCCAAAATCACCGCGCCGTTTTCGGGCGTCGTGACCCAGCGGTACGCCAACCTCGGAACACTCATGCAGGCGGGAACGAGTAGCAGCACGCAAGCGTTACCCCTCGTGCGGCTCTCCCAGGAGGATCTGTTCCGTCTCGTCATCCCGGTGCCGGAATCTTACGTAAAGTACATCCGGATCGGAGATCCGGTGCAGGTGCGGGTGCCGTCGCTCGACCGGGTCCTTCCCGGCAACGTGAAACGCTTCTCCGTTGATGTGACCGCGGACACCCGCACCATGCACACGGAGGTGGATGTGCCCAACCCGGCTGGCGTGCTGATCCCGGGGCTATACGCGGAGGCCGCCTTGTCTCTGGAGCACAAGAACTCCGCATTAGTGGTCCCGCTGCAGGCGGTCAGCCAGAATGGCAGCCAGGCCACCATTTTCCTGGTTGATCCAAACCAGACGCTTCAGGAACGGAATATCGCTCTCGGTCTCCAGACCGCCGACGATGCCGAAGTGCTGAGCGGGCTAAATGAAGGCGATCGTGTGGTAGTGAGCGATCGGAGCGGCCTGAAGGCAGGCCAGCACGTGAAGATGCAGCAGGTCGAGGCGTTGCAGTTCCTCGGCGACAAGACGCCGTAAATTTCGCGCCCCGGCGGGCAGGCTCTCATGTCTCGATTCTCCATACGCAATCCTTACTTCATCATCGTGATCTGCCTCGCCCTGGTGGTGATCGGGATCACCAGCTTTGCGCGCATGCCGGTTGACCTGTTCCCTACCATCAACCTGCCCGAGGTAGTGGTGGCGACGTTCTATTCCGGCATGCCGCCGGAGGACATCGAGACCGATATCACCAATCCTCTGGAGCGCTTTTTCACCCTGGCCAGCGGCATCGACCACATGGAGTCCCGCTCGCTGCTGGGCGTCAGCATCATCAAAGTCTTCTTCCAGCCGGGAACCAACGCCGACGCAGACGTCACCGAGTTGTCCAATCTCGCGCTGGCAGACCTGAAGCGCCTTCCGCCGGGCACGCTGCCGCCGGTGGTGCTGAAGTTTGACGCATCCAGCCTGCCGGTTTGCCTGGTGACGCTGAAGGGCGAGGGCTTGAATGAAACCCAGCTCCACGATATCGGCCAGTTCACCATACGAAACCAGATCGCCGTGGTGAAAGGCGCTGAGATTCCGCCGCCCTTCGGAGGCAAGTACCGCCAGGTGATGGTGTACGTCGACCCTTACAAGCTGCTCTCGCGCCAGTTGAGCGTGATGGACGTGGTCAACGCCATCAACAGGAACAACCTGATTCTTCCGGCCGGCGACGTCAAGATGGGTCCGTACGACTACTACGTTTACTCCAACAGCCTGGTGCACAAGGTAGAGGAGTTGAACGGTGTTCCCATCAAGACCGCCGGCGCCCGCTGGGTGTCGGTCTCCGATGTTGGCGAAGCTAGGGACGCGAACCAGATCCAGTACAACATCGTGCGCGTGGACGGGCAACGGTCAGTCTACCTGCCGATCATGAAGCAGGGCGGCGATACCAACACCATCGCGGTTGTGAACGGCATCCACGACATGATCGGGAAGCTCTTCGATGTCCCCCGGCAACTCGTCCCCAGCGTGGTCTTCGATCAGTCCGCCTTCGTCAAGCAGGCTATAGAGACGCTCTGGCATGAAGGCCTGATCGGGCTGGTGCTCACCAGCCTCATGATTCTGATCTTTCTTGGCAGCGTGCGCGCGACGGCCGCGGTGTTCCTCTCAATCCCGCTTTCCGCGTTGGCGACGTTTGTCGTGCTCTCCCTTATGGGCAGCACCGTGAACACGATGATTCTCGGCGGGCTGGCGCTGGCCTTCTCCCGTGTCATCGACAACTCGGTGATCTCGCTCGAGAATATCTACCGCCATCTGGAATTGGGCTCGTCCCCGGTGGTGGCCGCAGAACAGGGCGGCGCCGAGGTCAGCCTGGCGGTACTCGCCGCCACGTTGACCACGGTGGTGGTCTTTTTTCCGGTGACGTTTTTGTACGGCGTTAGCAAGTTCCTGTTTTCGGCGCTGGCGCTGGCAGTGGCCATTTCATTGTTCGCCTCCTACTTCGTGGCCATGACGGTGATTCCACTGTTCTGCTCGAAGTACCTCAAGGGCGCGCATCATGCCTCGGACGGGGCGGCACACGAAGGCCGCGGCTTCAATGCCTGGTTCAACGGCATGTTCAATCGCCTGCTCGACTTCTACGAGCGCGCCGTGCGCACGGTGCTGAGGCGGCCGGTTCTGACCGTGACGGCTCTGTCGCTCCTGTTTGTTTCGAGCCTCGCTCTATACCGCTCGATGGGTGTGGCCTTCTTCCCCCGCACCGACGCCGGACAGTTCACCGTCAACCTCAAGGTACCCACCGGTACGCGGATCGAGGTCACCGAGCGCTACGTACAACAGGTGGAAGACCTGATCAAACGGATCGTTGACCCGGCCGACTTCCACATGGTGGTCTCCAACATCGGCATTGTCCCCGACTTCTCGGCGCTGTACACCAACAATGCCGGACCTTACACTGCCACGGTTCAGGTGGAGTTGAACGAATCGCACAAGGTCAGCAGCTTCGACTACATCGAACGAGTGCGCCGCAGCATCAACGAGAGCCATCCCAACATCCGGACGTTCTTCTCCAGCGGCTCCATGGTGGACGCGGTACTCAACACCGGCATGCCCGCTCCGATTGACCTGCAGGTTTCCGCCAGTGACCTCGGCCGAACCTACAGCGTGGCGCAGAACCTGGCGGCGCGCATCCGCAAGCTGCCTGGCGTAGGCGAGGTGTACATCCCGCAGGACATGAACTACCCCGCGGTCCGGCTGAACGTGGACCGCGTTCACGCGGCCGAGTTGGGGCTCAGCCCCAAAGAGGTGGTCGACAACGTCATTACGGCGCTCAATTCCAACACCATGATCGCCCCCAACTATTGGGTGGACCACCAGACCGGCAACGACTACTTCCTCACGGTCCAATACTTCGAACACGGGCAGCCCGCGATCCACAACTTCATCGACCTCAAGAGCATCCCGCTGCGCTCGCCGCGGCTTACCGAACCCACCACTCTCGACAGCGTGGTGAAGTTGGAGAATACCGAGACGGCCACCCAGATCTCGCACTACCAGATCCAGCGCGTGACCGATCTCTACGTTACACCCTCCGGCGAGGACCTCGGCAAGGTGTCCTCCGAGATCACCAATCTCATCGACAGCCTGAGATCGCAATTCCCGGCCAGCCTCCGGATCAATCTCCGCGGGATGGTCGAAGGCATGAACCAGTCCTTTCATAGCTTCGCCATCGGCCTCTCGCTTTCGGTGGTGCTGCTCTACCTCATCCTGGTCGCCCAGTTCCGGTCTTTCAAAGATCCCTTCCTGATCATGCTGGCGATTCCCATGGGGTTCATTGGCGTGATGCTGGTGCTGCCGCTCACCCACACCACGCTCAACGTCATGTCCCTGATGGGCGTGTTGATGCTAGTGGGGATCGCCGCCTCGAACAGCATCCTGATCGTCGAATTCGCGCACCGGCTCGAGGAGCAGGAGATGACGGTAGAAGATGCCGTGATCACATCCTGCCGCGTCCGCCTCCGCCCCATCCTGATGACATCGCTGGCAACCATCATCGGTATGGTCCCGATGGCGCTGAAAATGGGTACGGGCAGTGAGCAATACGCGCCCCTGGCGCGCGCCATCATCGGCGGGCTCAGCGCGTCGGTGTTGCTCACCGTATTCATCGTGCCGGCGGCGTATAAGATCGTATACCGGCGCGGAGCGCGTGAGGCGGGGAGCTAGCCGGGCATGCCGCGCTTTTCGATTCGCAATCCTTATTTCATCGTCGTCGTCTGCCTGGTGCTGGCCGTGATCGGCGCAACCTCCGTCTTGCGCATGCCCGTGGACCTCTTCCCGGCCATCAATCTGCCCGAAGTCGTGGTGGCGACCTTTTATTCCGGAATGCCGCCGGAGGACATCGAGACCGATATCACCGATCCACTGGAACGCTTCTTCACGCTGGCCAGCGGTATCGATCATATGGAGTCGCGGTCGCTCCTGGGTGTGAGCATCATCAAGGTGTTCTTTCAGCCCGGCACCAGCGCGGATGCCGACGTGACCGAGCTTTCGAACCTGGCGCTGGCCGATCTCAAGCGTCTCCCGCCCGGAACCCTGCCGCCTGTGGTCCTGAAGTTCGACGCCTCCAGCCTCCCTGTCTGCCTGGTCACAATTAAGGGCGCGGGACTCACCGAAACGCAGTTGCACGATCTGGCGCAGTTCCAGATCCGCAATCAGATCGCCGTGGTAAAAGGTGCGGAAATTCCGCCTCCGTTCGGCGGCAGGTACCGCCAGGTCATGGTATACGTCGATCCCTTCAAGCTGCTCTCCCGCCAGTTGAGCTTGATGGACGTGGTGGACGCCGTAAACCAGAACAACCTGATCCTCCCCGCGGGCGATGTCAAAGTCGGTATAAACGACTACTACGTGTACTCCAACGCCATGGTGAAGCGGGTGGAGGAACTGAACCAGGTTCCCCTCAAAACGGTGGGCTCGCGCTGGGCCTCGCTCGGCGACGTCGGCGAGGCGAAGGATGCCAGTCAGATCCAGTACAACGTGGTTCGCGTCGACGGCCAGCGCTCCTGCTACATCCCCATCATGAAACAGGGCGGCGATACCAACACGCTGGAAGTGGTGAACGGGGTCCGGGACCTCATCGGGAAGCTGTTCGACATGCCGGCGGACCTCGTGCGGAACGTGGTCTTCGACCAGTCGGTTTTCGTGAAGGAAGCGCTCCTGACCGTCGGGCATGAAGGGTTGATCGGGCTGGTTCTGACCAGCCTGATGATCCTGATCTTCCTGGGTAGCATGCGGGCCACGGCTGCGGTTCTGCTCTCCATCCCGCTTTCCGCGTTGGCCACGTTCGTCGTCTTGTCCCTCATGGGCGGGACCATCAACACCATGATCCTCGGCGGCCTGGCGCTGGCGTTCTCGCGTGTCATCGACAATTCGGTGATCTCGCTGGAGAACATCTACCGCCACCTGGAGATGGGCTCGCCCCCGGCGCTGGCCGCGGAAGTCGGCGGCGCCGAGGTGAACCTGGCGGTGCTGGCCGCGACCCTGGTCGACGTGGTCGATTTCTTCCCGGTCACCTTCCTGTATGGCGTCAGCAAGTTCCTCTTCTCCTCGCTGGCCCTGGCGTTTGTGCTGTCTCTGTTGGCGTCCTTTGTCGTGGCAATGACGGTGATCCCGCTCTTCTGCGCGAAGTTCCTCAAGGGCGTTCATCACGCTCCGGCCGCATCCGATGGCGGGGCCGCCCCCGAGCCTCGCACGTGGGGAGGACGCTTCAACGCCTGGTTCAACCGCGGCTTCGGCCACGTTCTGGATGCCTACGAGCGCACCGTGCGTTGGACGCTGCGTGCCCCGGCAGTCACCGTGGCTGTGCTGGCCGGCCTGTTCATTGCCAGCCTGGGGATCTATCGGATTCTGGGCGTGGCGTTCTTTCCCCAAACCGACGCCGGCCAGTTCACGATGAATGTCAAGGTTCCCACGGGCACTCGCATCGAAAACACCGAGCAGTACGTGGCCAAGATCGAGAACCTGATCCGCCAGATCGTCCCGCCGCAAGACCTGAAAATTGTCGTCTCCAACATCGGCGTCGTCAACGACTTCTCGTCGCTCTACACATCGAACGCCGGGGAGTACACGGCGACGATTCAAACCGCTCTGAACGACGGCCACCGCGTGTCCAGCATGGAGTATATGCGGCGCGTGCGCGAGAGAATCGCCGCGCAGTTCCCCGACGTGCGTACTTTCTTTACCAGCGGTTCCATGGTGGACGCGGTGCTCAACTCCGGCATGCCGGCGCCCATCGACGTGCAGGTTTCCAGCCGTGACCTCGATATCACGTTCAACACGGCGCAGAACCTGGCCGAACGCATCCGCCGCCTGCCGGGCGTCGGTGAAGTGTACATACCGCAGGACATGAACTACCCGGCGATGCGCTTCAATGTGGATCGCATCCACGCCGCCGAGTTGGGACTCAGCCAGCGCGAGATCGTTGACAACGTGATTACCGCTCTCAATTCCAACACCATGATCGCGCCGAACTACTGGGTGGACTACAAAACAGGCAACGACTATTTCTTGACAGTGCAGTACGCCGAACATGGTTCCTCGGCGATTCACAACCTGGTCGACCTGAAACAGATTCCTCTCCGCGACCGCACTGCCGGCGCGAACAGCCTGACCTGCGGCTTTGCCGGAGCCGGCGCGCGGCCCTCCTCCACCTCAGCCAGGCCCGCGTGGACCTGTCAGAGCGCGGGACGGCCGGTGACGGTGCTGGACAACGTGGTCAACGTAAGCTTTCTGCAATCGCCAACCGAAGTGGATCACTACCAGATTCAGCGCGTGGTGGATATCTACGTGACGCCGGCCGGAGAGGACCTGGGAAAAGTGAATCGCGAGATCCGTGGGGCCGTGGACGAAGCCAGGTTGCCTGCGAACATGCGAGTGGATTTGCGCGGCATGGTGCAGGGGATGAACGAATCCTTCAAGAGTTTCGGCCTGGGCTTCCTCCTCTCCTTCATCCTCCTGTACCTGATTCTGATCGCCCAATTCCGGTCCTTCATCGATCCGTTTCTCATCATGCTCGCCATTCCGATGGGTTTCATCGGCGTACTGGTGATTCTGCCCCTTACCCACACCACCCTCAACGTGATGTCGCTGATGGGTGTGCTGATGCTCGTGGGAATCGCCGACTCGAACAGCATTCTGATTGTCGATTTCGCGCACAAGCTGGAAGAGCAGGGGATGTCGGTGGCCGACGCGGTGATTACCGCCTGCCGCGTTCGGCTGCGGCCCATTCTGATGACGTCCCTCGCCACCATCATCGGCATGATCCCCATGGCGATGAAACTCGGTACCGGCGCCGAACAGTATACGCCGATGGCGCGCGCCATCATCGGCGGGCTCACGTCCTCGGTGCTGTTGACGGTGTTCATTGTGCCTGCCGCTTACCTGCTGATTTATGGCCGGCGGCGGCGGGCGGCGGCCACGGTAACTGGAGGGTAATCGTGAAAACCTATTTTGCATTGTTTCTGTTACTCATTTTGCCGGCGTCTCTGCCTGCGCAGCCGGGTCAGCCCGT
>DATJYJ010000022.1:0-4605 GCA_035578025.1 Verrucomicrobiia bacterium | reverse complement strand
CGCTCGGGGCCGATGCGCTTTTCGGCCCAGCGGCCGTCGTCGATGCAGTGGTAGGGCTGCATGGAGGCGATGACGTGGAGTTGGGCGAAGCGCGGGATGTCCTGCGGAGTGAGGTGCTGGGCGTGCTCGATGCGGATGCGGCGGTCACGGGCGCCGTTCTCTTTTTCCAGGCGCTCATAGAAATCGAGGATGGTGCGGTTGGCGCGGTCGCCGATGGCGTGGATGGCGATCTGCAGGCCGGCTTTATCGGCGTCGCGGATGTTGGCGTACATCTGCTCGGGCTTCTGCAGTTCGTCGCTCGGGATGCCGCTGGTGTTGGGGGAATCGACGTAGGGCTGGAAGAACCAGGCGGTGGTGGAACCGAGGGAGCCGTCGGCGAAGCCTTTGAGGCTGCCGATCTGCAGGAGGCCGTCGCCGAAGCCGGCGGTGATGCCGAGGTCAGCCAGCATCTTCCATCGCGGCAGCGGAATGTGAAAGGCGATGCGGACTTTGAGTTCGCCGGAATTGCGCAGGGTTTGATAGGCGCGCAGCGTGCCGATGCGGGTTGCCGTGGGGTCGCCGCCCATGTCCTGCACGCTGGTGACGCCGTTGGCGGAGGCGTAGTCCTCGGCGGCGCGGATGGCGCGCAGGATGTCGTCTTCACTGGGCGGAGGAATGGCGCGGACGATCAGCTCCTGGGCAGCGTCTTTGAAGATGCCGGTGGGGCGGCCCTGGGCGTCGCGGACGATGACTCCGCCGGGAACGTCTTTGGTGTTTTCATCGACGCCGGCGAGTTTCATGGCCAGGGCGTTGGCGAGGGCCATGTGGCCGTCGAGGCGGCTGACGAAGACGGGGTTGTCGGGAGTTACGTCGTCGATGAGATCGTGCGTGGGGAGGTTGGCGGGGGTCCAACGCTCGTGGTCCCAGTCGCCATTGAGCAGCCACGCGCCTTTGGGGCGGGTGCGGGCGAAGGCGGCGATGCGGGAGCGAAACTCGGCGGGGCTGGCGGCATCGCGGAGTTGCACGCTGGAGAGGCCGTCGCCGCCGTCGTAGAAGTGGACGTGGGCGTCGTTGAAACCGGGGACGACGCGGTGGCCGTGCAAGTCAACGATTTTGGTGGTGGGGCCGGCGAGCTTGCGGACTTCTTCGGTGGTTCCTACGGCCACGATGTGGTTGCCGCTGATGGCCAGGGCTTCGGCTTGCGGCTGGCTGGGGTTTTCGGTCCAGATCTTTCCGTTCATGAGGATCAGGGAGGGCGTGGTCTGGGCTTGCGTCGGAGTTGGCAGAACCGTCATAAGAGTAACCGCGATCAGTGAGATGTGGAACGCGTACAGCCGGAAGCCTGGGGACGATGGTCGCATGTTTTCCTCGAGGTCGCTCACATTATGCCGAAAGGGTGTGTTGTTTGTATCGGTTTGAACCTGCCTCAGGAATGGACCGTTTCTCTGTTTTCTTTGCGCTCTTTGCGTTCTTGGCGTTCTTGGCGGTTGACTCCCTCGTCATAACCGCAAAGAACGCAAATACCACAAAGACAAGCGTAAAAGGCGCGAAAAATGTCCGCTTGATGATTAATTCGATTGAGATGCGCCCCGGCGAACAATTATCATCACGGCGATGGGAAACGACCACTCGGAAACCACTCCTTCCACCCCAGAGCACAGGATCACTGAATTATTCCTCGGACAGGAAGCAAGTACTCGGGTCCAGGGTGCCGGCGGGACGCCGGCGCTGCGGCCGATCCTCAGCCGGCGCGACCTGATTCGCGCGGCGCTGCTTGCCGGGGCTTCGTCGGCGCTGGGGCCGCTACTCTCCTTCGCGCAGACGGCCGCTCAGAGCGGGCAAACTCCGGCGTCGGAGCTTACGCCGGCGCAGCGTGGGGTGGATGATTCCAACGAACTGGCTGACCCTAACTGGAAGCCGCTGTTTCTGAGCGATCAGCAGAACGAGACGTTGATCGCGATAAGCGACATGATCATTCCTGCGACCGATACTCCCGGGGCGAAAGCGGCCCTGGTCAACCGCTTTCTGGACCTGGTGCTGGCGGCGGAGGAGTCTGAGGTGCAGCACAAGTTCGTGAGCAGCCTGACCTTTATCGACAGCGAAAGCCAGCGGTTGATGGGGAAAGAGTTTCGCGCGCTGACCGCGGACGAGCAGAACGAGATACTGCGGCCGCTGGCGTATTCCTCGGGTGGCCACCACTTTGTGAAGGAGCATTCCGACCCCGCGGTTGAGCACTTCGAGCGGCTCAAGTCGGGAATCGCAATGGCGTATTACACCTCCGAGATCGGGATGCGCGAACTCGGCTGGGACGGCAGCATTACGCATGGACCGTACCAGGGCTGCGAGCACTCCGCAAGTACGCACAGCACCAGCGCCCACAGCGCCAGCACGCACAAAACCACTACGCACAAATAGGGACCTTCATGCCACAAGATGCGCTGACACAGACATACGACGCCATCGTCGTCGGATCGGGGGCGACCGGAGGCTGGGCGGCAAAACGGCTGTCGGAAGCGGGACTGAAAGTCGCCCTGCTGGAAGCCGGGCGGGCGGTTTCGCCATCGGAGTTCACCGAGCACATGCCGGTGTTCAAGCTGAAATACCGCGACCGCTCGCCGGAGATCGCGCGCACCCGGCCGATCCAGACGCAGTGCTATGCGTGCATGGAATATAACTACCAGTGGTTCGTGAACGACCTGGAAAATCCCTACAGCACGCCCGCCGACCGGCCCTTCAGCTGGCAGCGGCTGCGGATCGTGGGCGGGCGCTCGCTGGTGTGGGGGCGGCAGAGTTATCGCCTGAGCGACACCGATTTCAAAGCCGCCAGCTTTGACGGGTATGGGGACGACTGGCCGTTTTCCTACGCCGACCTGGCGCCTTATTACGACATCGTCGAGCGTTACGTGGGAATTACCGGTGCGGCAGAAGGCAACGGCATGCTTCCGGACGGGCAATTCCTTCCCGCCATGAAGATGACGTGCGGCGAAGTTCGGATGCGCGAGGTAGCGCAGGCAAAATTCGGGCGGACGCTGACCATTGGGCGGTCGGCGGTGATCACCCAGGTGCACAACGGGCGCGCGCCCTGCCACTATTGCGGGCCATGCGAGCGCGGCTGCAGCACGTTCTCTTATTTCAGCAGCCCATTTACCACGGTGAAGGACGCGCTGAAGTCGGGCAACTGCACCCTGATTACGAATGCGGTGGTGAGCCACGTCGATATGGATGACGGCGCTAACAAGGCGCGGGGCGTGACTTATATCGACCGGTTGACCAGGGAGACGAAGCAAGTCAAAGGCAAGGCGGTGATCCTGTGCGCGCAGGCGCTGGAATCCACACGCATTCTGCTGAATTCCTCTACCCGGGAGTATCCCAAGGGCCTGGCAAATTCGAGCGGGGTGCTGGGCCATTATCTGATGGACCATGTGGCAGGCGGCGGGGCGAGTGGCACGTTCGATGATCTCAACGTCGCGCCGAGTCCGAATCCGCCGCACCGGCCGAACGGAATTTACATGATCCGCTTCCGCAATACCCCGGCCACCGGCAAGCATCCGGATTTCATTCGCGGCTACGGATACCAGGGCGGCTCGGGGCCGGAGTTCACCATGGATGCGGAGGGCATGGGGGCCGAGTACAAAAAGGCGGTGAAGAAGGGTACCTATAGCGCAGGGCTGGGCGCGTTTGGCGAGTCGCTGGCGCGCTGGGACAACTTCTGCGAGATCGATCCGAATCTGAAGGACGCGTGGGGCATTCCCGCGCTGCGCATCAGCGCGGCGCATGGCAAGAATGAAGAGTTGCTGATGCGCGACGCCGCGGTGAACGCGGCGGAGATGCTGGAAGCGGCGGGCGCGAAAAATATCCGCGTGCAGACCAGCTACGGCGTGCCGGGAATGGCGGTGCACGAGGTAGGTACGGCGCGCATGGGGAATGATCCCAAGAAGTCGGTGCTGAACGCCTTCAACCAGGCGCACGACGTGAAGAACCTGCTGGTGACTGACGGGGCCTGCTACGTGTCATCGGCGTGCCAGAACCCGACGTTGACCATGATGGCGATCACGGTGCGCGCCTGCGATCATTTGCTGGAACAGAGGCGCAAGGGCGAGGTTTAGGGATCATGGACCGCGGAGCACGCAGAGGGCGCAGAGAAATCTAGTATGAAAAAATTATCGTCGGTCGCTTGGGTTGTTTTTGCGGTTGGCGGGTTGGCGCTGCTGCTCGCCGGAGTGGCCGCGCCCTCGATTCTGGCATGGCAGGCGCAGCCCGCTTTTGATCTGAAGACGAGCATGGCGCGGGGCAAGATCGTGTACGACACGCAGTGCGTCACCTGCCACCAGCCGAAGGGCGAAGGATTGAAGGGGGTGTATCCGCCGCTGGCCAAGTCGGATTACCTGGCAGCCAACAAGGCGCGCGCTATTGGAATCGTGGCCAATGGTTCCAAGGGCGTGATCACGGTGAACGGCGCCAAGTACGACAACGAAATGCTCAGCAGCGGGCTTACCGACGAGCAGGTGAGCGACGTGCTGAACTACGTCCGCAACTCCTGGGGCAATAAGGGCGCGCCGGTGAAGCCGGAAGAAGTGGCGCCGCAGCGGAAGAAGCCGGCGGCACAGTAAAGAATCCGAAAGCGAC
>DATJYJ010000021.1:0-6159 GCA_035578025.1 Verrucomicrobiia bacterium | reverse complement strand
CTGATCGCGCACGCCAAAAGCAGCAGCGGGACCGCGGCTTCCCGGAAATGGAAATACTGGAGGAGTAGCGCCCAGGCGAGCGCGACGCCAACGGAAAGCGCGGTAAGCCCATACCACTTGAGATCCGCCGGGCGAAACCGGACGGATGATGAGCCCGTAGCGGATTCGCGCGCGTGCGCGTCAGGCACGCGAATCGGAGACGGATCGCCGCTCATGAAGTTGTCCCTTCCTTCCTGGCAAACAGGCGAAAACGCCGCCCGCCGCGCCCCCCGTAAGCCACCTTCGCGGGAACAGTCAACTCGAGCGCCGTCCCGGCCCCCTGCTCGCTCCAGACTTCCAGTTGTCCGCCGATACTCTTCGCGCGCTCGCGCATGCCGGGCAGACCGTAGTGGCCGGCGCGCCCTTCCTGGAGTACGCTCGCATCCATACCGATGCCGTCATCGCGCACCCGGACTCGAAGCTCTCGTGCATCATACCGGATTTCGACTTCGACCCGCCGCGCGCGCGCGTGACGGAAGGCATTGCGCATCGCTTCCCCCGTCATCCGGTAGACTTCATCGCGGAGGATCGGATGCAGGTCTCGTGACGCGCTCTCCACTTCCACTGAAAATGCAGGGGCATCCCCATTGGCAGCTCTCTGCTGTTCGGCCAGTGAGTTACCCAATACTTCAACGGCCTTGGATAGGTCGTTCGTAATCTCGGTGGATGAGCGCAGATCCTGAACCGCATCGCGGGCCTCGGTGATTGCCTTAGCGGCATCGTCGACCGCGGCTTCCAGTACCTGCCGCGCGTCCGCGGCGCGTCCGGGGAGCAGATTGACGGCCGCTTGGAAGCGCATCAGCAGTCCGTGGAAGCTCTGCAAGAGCGTGTCGTGCAGGTCGCGGGCGATGCGCGTCCGCTCTTCCAGCCGTTCGTTGAGCCGGGCTTGCAGTTGCGCGTGAACCTGCTTCAGCCGAAGAAGATAGAAAAGCCACAGCACTCCTGCTCCGCTGGCCCAGCAGAACGATTGAAACCAGATGGTCTGGTAGAAGGCCGGGGCAATACGAAAATCAAGCGCAGCTCCGGAATCGTTCCAAACGCCGTCATTGTTGCAAGCCACAACGTGAAACTGATAAGGTCCCGGTTTCAGGTTTGTGTAGAACGCCTGCCGGCGGGCGCCGGCTTCCTGCCAGGTTTTGTCCGACCCTTCCAGTTTGTAGCGGAAACGCACTCTCTCTGGGATCGACAGGCTCAAGGCGGTGTAATCGATCTGGAGACTCTTGGTCAAGGGCGGCAGCACCGGTTTCTTGAACGTGGAGTACGGCTTGTCGTCAGCAATCAGGGATCGAATGGTGACGGGTGGCGGCAGAGGGTTTCTATAAATGTGTGCGGGGTCCACCCGGGCGGCCCCGCGGCATGTGGCAAACCAGAGCACGCCATCAGTCGCCTGAATTACTCCGGAAGTGGCGGTGCCCTCTCTTTGCAGTTGATCCGGCAAGTCGCTCACCATGTCGAAAACCTGGTAGTTCACCTGGTAGTCGAACTTCCGGAGCGCATGCTGGACTTCGTCGTCGGGAATGTGAACAATACCCGGGCTGGCGCTTACCCAAAGCCCGTCATTTGGCGGCGCAACGATTCCCGTGACCGTGCTCAAGCCGCCACCGTCAGCGGTCTTCAGAGTGTGGAAGCGGCCTCCCTGGAAGAAGGCCAGCCCGCGTTGACCGCCCACCCATATCTGTTCATCGCGGCCCACAATGATGGAGAAGGGTCCTACCTCGAGGCCCTCCTGAGCGGAAAACGTTCGCGCCGTGCCCCCGTCCACCTGCGCGATCAGTTCAGGGTAGGCCAGCCAGATCCGGCCACCCGCATCTGTAAAAGCCCATGTGGAGGTCCAATCCTCATGGCCTTTCACGATCGCCCTGAACTTCCAGGCGCCATCTTTCAGTTGAAACTCACCGCTCCCGCCGTAGGCAACCCATAAAGCCCCCGACCAGTCCTTTGTTATCGAGCCAACGAAGATCGGATCTCTTGCCGCCGACGCTCCAGCCAGCCGCAGCGCTGCGTCCGGCGGCGGGATGCTGAAAAGTCCCGCCTGGGTCCATTTCACGAATATGTCCAGTCCGGCGAACCATATTGTACCGGCCGGATCGCGGTACGCCAGCCGCACATCCTTGGGGCCGCCTTTCAACTGCTTGCCGTCCTGGACCCGTAGAACCCCCAGCGTCGTATCGCCCCATGACCCAGCCCAGACATCGCCGCGATCACCCGCCACCAGGCTGAAGGAGTGGGTCCCTTCCGGAAATGGAAACCAGAAGAGATTCCGGCGGCGAAAGCGGTCCAGTCCGCCGTCCGTGCCCACCCAGATATTCCCTTCGCGATCTTCCAGAATGGTTTCACCCGTGTTGTCCGTCAAGCCTTGCCTTTCCGTAAAGGTCTCCACATCGGAACTGGATTCCGATATTTGCCTGGACCAAAGACTGGGAACCGGCAGCCGGCTAACTCCGTTCCCGGCGAGCCACAAACCTCCATCCCGGTCGAACAACATCCTCCGGGCCAGGATCTTCAGGAGAGGCATTCGACCGCCATGGCTGCCCATGGGGAAACGGAACGCACGCACAGACCGCTCACCGTCCTCGGAAAAAAATATGGTTCCATCCGGCGCCCGCGCGAACGCGCGCACCCTGCCGGTATGAAGTCCGGTGTCCTGGAAGTTCTCCGCTCCTTTCGGCAGAAACAGGATGCCGCTGCCGCTCCCCACCCATAGCGTCCCCTGGGAATCGGCGAACACCGCCGAGGCCGAGCGGGCGGGGTAATTCATCTTCATGTCCTGCACTATCTGCCATCGCTGTCCTTCCAGCCGCGCCAGGCCGCCGGTGAAAGCGGCCCACAGGGTTCCGTCTCCACCCCGGGCAAAGCCTCGAACCCGGGCGGCTGGAACGCCTTCGCGCGCGGAATAATTCGTGACCCGGCCGTCCTTGAGAAAACTCACGCCGCCTCGGGTGTAGCCGATCCACAGACCGCCCTCGGGCAGCGCGAGCAGAGAAGACACCGAGGTCGCCAGCAGGGAACCGGCCTCCGGTTTATATCTCTCGAAGGAGAGACCGTCAAACCGCAATAATCCATCCGTGGTTCCAACCCAAAGGAAACCGTCTGTTGTCTGAGCCAAAGCCAGCACGGACCCATTCAATCCACTCTTCGCGTTCCACGAGGTGTGGTAGAGCTGTCCCAGCGGATGGTGGGGATCGAGCGCCAACATCGGAGCGCACGAGAGGATTGCCAGCACGCAGTCCCAGACAATTCGCGCGGACATCTCGCTCATCAGCTTTCCTTATATGTCGCCCCCGACGTCAGCCGGTGCCGGAACCTGAGCCACCAACGAGCGCGCCCGCCGCGCCCCCGGTAAGCGACCTTCGCGGGAACCGTCAACTCCAACTCCGTGCCGGCCCCCTTCTCGCTCCAGACTTCCAGTTGTCCGCCGATACTCTTCGCGCGCTCGCGCATGCCGGGCAGGCCGTAGTGGCCGGCGCGCCCTTCCTGGAGCACGCTCGCATCGATGCCGATGCCGTCATCCCGCACCCGGACTCGAAGCTCCCGGGCATCATACCGGATTTCGACTTCGATCCGCCGCGCCCGCGCGTGACGGAAGGCATTGCGCATCGCTTCCCCCGTCATCCGGTAGACTTCATCGCGCAGGATCGGATGCAGGTCCCGTGACGCCCCCTCGACTTCCACCGAAAATGCAGGGGCATCCCCATTGGCAGCTCTCTGCTGTTCGGCCAGTGAGTGACCCAATACTTCAACGGCCTGGTAGAGTTCGTTCGTAATCTCGGTGGACGACCGCATACCCTGAACCGCATCGCGGGCCTCGGTGATCGCCTTAGCGGCATCGTCGACCGCGGCTTCCAGTACCTGCCGCGCGTCCGCGGCGCGCCCGGGGAGCGGGTTCACGGCCGCTTGGAAGCGCATCAGCAGCCCGTGGAAGCTCTGCAACAGCGTATCGTGCAGGTCGCGCGCGACGCGCAGGCGCTCATCGACGCGGCCTTCCAGGCGCGCGTTGAATCTCTCCGCGATCTGGTGCAGGCGGTAGAGGTGCAGCGTCCAGAGTAGGATCAGCAAGGCGGCCACGCACGACGCGCGGAACCAGGTGGTCTGGTAGTATGCCGGGTCGATGGAGAAATCGAGCGAGTCGCCGGCCTCGTTCCACACGCCGCTGTTGTTGGAGGCGATGACGCGGAAGCGGTAGTGGCGTGGAGGAAGATCGTTATAGAACGCCTTCCGCTCATTGCCGGCGTCCTTCCAGTCGGGATCGCGGCCTTCCAGCTTGAAGCGAAAACGCACCTTCTCCGGCGCGACGAAGCTGAGAGCGGTGTAGTCGATCTGCAGATCGCGGCTCAGCGCGGGCAGGCGCAGGTGCGCAGATGCTTCGTAGGTCTTGCGGTCGGCGGTGATCTGCTCGATGTGCACGGGCGGCGGGAGTTTGTTGAAGGGAAGGTGGCGCGGATCGATGACGCTGACGCCGTCGCTAGCCACGAACCATATTCTGCCATCCGTAGATTTGGCGACACGCGGGCTGTAGCCGCTAGTAAGGCTCGCATTGGGGCTGACTCCGTCGGTATTATCGAAAACTGTGGTTTGGATCGTTCGTTTTGGATCCATGAGCCACCCACGCAACTCGGGCCGGGCTATTTGCACCAAGCCGCAGGCCATGTACAGCCAGAAAGCCTGGTTGTCGTCCTCCATCACCCAATGAGTGGTATCGCAGGGCAATCCGTTCTTTCCGGTCAGCGTAGCAAACAGGCCGCTTTTCACACGGCTTAGTCCGCCCTGGGTTGCGGCCCAGAGCGTACCGTCATGATCGAGTTGAAGGCCGCCGACGAGGCCCTCGCCTAGCCCATCGCTTCCCGCGTATGCCGCGCGGACCTGACCGTCATTGAAATTTGCGACACCCCCGCCCGGACAAAAGCCAAGCCATAGGCCGCCCCGTGTAGGATCGGGGAGCATAGCATACGCAAAATCCCTATGGCCCAGCTTGGCCCAAGGGATCTGTTCGACGACACGCTGGCCCACCAAGTGAATAAGACCGTCATCCTGGTGGCTGATCCATAGATCCCCGGCGGTGCCTTCAGCAATGGAATGGACAATTCCGGCGGGTACGCCACTTACTGGAATGAACCGGTCATTCTCTAGGTAGCCAAAGCCGCGAAGCGTGGAAACCCAAATTCGCCCGCGATCGTCCTCAAAGAGGGACCCCACGCCCTTATCCGGCAATCCATTTGTTCCCTTGCCGTAAACCGTAATTCGCCCCTGAATCCATTTGTTCAAACCATCGTTAGTGCCAAGCCAAACGCTGCCATTCCGAGCCGCAAGGACGGACGCAACAGTGGCGTTGGACAAGCCTTGCTTGACAGAAACCGTTGGGACGGCGAAGTCCCGAAAGCGGTCGAGGCCGCTGCGGGTGGCTACCCAAATATTGCCTTCACGATCTTCAAAGAGATTGTAGATGAAGTCGCTAGAAAGACTATCGGACCGCGCAAACATATCGGTCCTTCCCTGGTGCACATGCAAGAGGCCTCGGTCAGCCGTTCCGATCCACAGACCGCCATTGCGATCCCGGAGCAGCCTGGAGGGCCTGAACTGCAGCTCGAACTGTGGGGGCGGATACGCCCGGACTTTTCCGTCAACAAGCTGCCTGATCCCACTGGGCATCGCCATCCAGAGTGCGCTATTTTCGCCTTCGATCAGAGCGTTGATCTCGATCACCTGGTCTGAGATCGGATAGCGTTTCGGACGACCAGGCCTCCATCGCCAAAGCCCGGTTGTCGCTCCTACCCAGAGATTGCGGCGGCTGTCCTCATACAATGAGATCACGCCGAGGCCGAGACTGCCGTCCTCTCCGTAGCACTGGGTGCTGCTACTCTCAACCGCGCAGAGCTTTCGAGCGCCAATCGTCCCACCGGCCCATATCGTTCCTTCACCGTCCTCAAGGAGGGCTTGGACGTACTGTCCGGCAAGTTCGGAATATTGCGTCAGCTTGCCATCCTTCCAACTGGCAAGCCCTTTAGCGGTGCCAATCCAAAGACGCCCATCGCGTGCGGCGAGCAGGCTCACGATAATGCCGTCGGGAAGACGCTCATCCGCCGGCGGTTGCCAGGGGACGAACCGAACGCCATCAAAGCGAAG
>DATJYJ010000020.1:0-4645 GCA_035578025.1 Verrucomicrobiia bacterium | reverse complement strand
CTCGGCCGTGGAACGGGCGTCCTCGACGGCGCGGATGCCTTCGACGGCGAACGTCTCCCAGTCGGCGCGCGCCGCCTGATCGCTCGGATGGAAAAAGCGTACGTACCCGTAGAGCCTGGCGAATGCGGTCAGGTTGGTGAGGCCCTGAGGCGTGAGCGGGCGCGGAGGATCGACGCGATCCTGTCGAATGTCGCCGGTTATTTCGAGGCTGAGGTCGTCGACCCATGCGGTGCCGGGGCCGAAGAGCATCACGCCGAGGGCGATGCGGGCCACGTCCTGTGGAACATCGGCTTCGATGTCGTACGTCTTCCAATCGGAGGAGAAGACCGGCCGGCCGCCCATGTTTTCGAGGAATGCCACGCTGTTGTCGGCGCGGTCGAGGCGCAGCCACATCTGGGCGCGCGTGCCGGGCCCCTCTACGCGGATCGCCGAGCGGAGGCGGATGCGGTGCAGCGGATAGCCGGTGGCCGGCATGGTCTGCATGACATTGCCGAAGACGTTGGGCGGCGGGTTTTGGACGCCGGTCAGCATGACGCAGCGGCCGGTCCGGCACCCCTGGTCGACGAGTTTGACGGTGAAACCGGCCTGCGCGGCGGCCTGCGGCTGAAACCAGCCGACGGGTTTTACACCGAGCTCACCTTGTTCGAAGCCCGGATTGGCGGGCTGAACCTGCGCGGAGACGGCGCCCACCAGCAAGAGAAGCAGGATTGTACGGCTCACGAGGAGATTGTCGCCGATCGTGCGCTGCGAGGAAAGGGGCAGCCTTGCGGTCAGGAAAACCGTGTGCGTTTGCCGAGCAACACGCCGCAAACCACGAGCAGGACGAGCGACGCTGCCCCGAGCACCAGCATCCATGCGCCGTTGGCGGCGATCGTCGGACGCGTGGCCCCGGCGGCCAGGTAGATGAATACGCCGACCGCGGCCAGCACAACCAGGGCTTCCCACCAGTGGCGCTTCGGCTTGAGGTGCGAAAGAGGATCGTGGCCCTGTAACGTCGCGGCCAATTGCACGGGATCCAGGCCATAGCGGTCGCACTCCCGCTGCACGGCCTTCTCCCAGGAACTCCGCTCGTCGCCCTGCGCTTCGGCAAAGCCGATGGCGGCGGCGCCGGCGATCATGACGGCGCTGCCGGCGATGATCAGGACGCGCGCAGTCCAACCTAGGCCGGTCAGCTCGCCGAACACCAGCGCACCCCAGGCGAGTCCCCAAAGCTGATTGGTGTTGGATAGCGGAATGCCACGGCCGATGCCGATGTACTTGGCCGCGAACTGCTGAAACAGATCGCCCAAGACCCAGCAGAAGCCTCCCAGGAAGAGCCAGAAGAACACCGGCCGCGCCTTGCCCAGCTCCACGAGGAGGCCGTCGAAGCCGCCGTGAAAACTCGCGGCCAGCGCCAGCGTAGTGCCCAGTTCGCCGAAAGTGAAGACCGTGACGAACGAGAGCGGGTTCATTCCGCTGATGTACGCCTTGCGGTACGGAATGTACATCGTGCCCCACAGCATGCCGGCGCCCAGGGCGGCCAGAATTCCCAGGGTGGCCCGCTGCGGGGCGCCGCTGGAATGCTGCTGCGTGGCATAAGCCAGCATGCAGGCGCCGACGACAATGGCCGCGGCGCCGCCCAGCACCTTGGTCCACTCGCTGACGCGAGATCCGCGCAGCTCATTGAACAGCAGCCAGCCCCAGAACAATCCCACCAGGCTGTTCGTGTTCCACAGGGGAAACGCGATGGACAGCCCCACGTTGCGAATGGCGAAGACCGTCAGCGTGTTGGCGACGGCCCATAGCATGCCCGCCAGAATCGCCCAGACGATCAGGTGAGGCTTCTGCTTCAGGTCCAGCCAGACGTAGCTCGTGCCCTTGAGAGCCATGGGCACGGTCCAGCGCGCCACGAACACGCCGGCCACCATGCCCAGGGAGATGATGAAGGGCGAAAAGCCCATGGTCACCAGCTTGGTGGGAGCTTCGGCACCGCCCAGCCAGGCGCCCGCGGCCAGGCCGCAGGCGACACCCAGGCGGTGGAGAGAGTGGGAGGACCCAGAGCTGCCAGTCTCGATGTTTTGGCTCACGAATTCACCTCAGCGTCAACAGCAACGACGTCCCGAGCACGAGGACGACCACGGGGATCCAGAAGTGGACGTCCGTCGCGATGGCGCGCAGCTTCGAACTTTTCAAGCGGGCACCCTCCTGCTCTCTGCCACTTCGGCGAGCTTGACCGGCCGGCCTTCCTCGTAAGACTTGCGCGCCGCCAGCCCCATCACTACGGGAATGCGCCCGTCCTCGCCGGTAACCAGGGTGGGCTTGTCCTGGATCACCGCATCGACAAAGCAGCGCAGCTCGGCGGCGAAGCTCTCGCGGTAGCGCTCCATGAAGAAGTTCAGCGGCAGATCCTGGCGGACCTCGCTGCCGGTACTGACCACGGCCTGGTTCGGATAGTTGTTCCCGGTGGCGATGCTGCCCAGGCTGCCGAGGATCTCGACCCGCTGATCATATCCGTAGGCCGCCTGGCGGCAGTTGTCGATGGTCCCGATCACGCCGTTGCGGAAGCGCATCACGATCACGGCGGTGTCCAGATCTCCGGCGGCGCCGATCGCGGGGTCCACCATGACGCCGCCGGAGACGAAGATCTCCTCGACCTCGTCGCCGACCAGGAATCGCGCCATGTCGAAATCGTGGATGGTCATGTCAAAGAACATCCCGCCGGAGACTTTGACGTAGGAAATCGGCGGCGGGGCGGGATCGCGGCTGACGATGTGCATCAGGCGCGGGACGCCGATCTCGCCGGTTTCCACCGCCCGGCGGACGCGCGCGAAGTTGGCGTCGAAGCGCCGGTTGAAGCCGATCTGCAGCTTCACACCGGCGGACGCGACGGCTTCCAGCGCGGCGTCGATCTTGGCCAGGTCGTAGGCGATGGGCTTCTCGCAGAAGATGTGCTTGCCGGCGCGCGCGGCTTCGCCGATCAGCGCGGCGTGCGTGTCGGTGGAAGAGCAGACCAGCACGGCATCCACGCGCGGATCGGACAGGATCTCGCCGCTGGATGCGGCGACCGCGGGAATCGCGCAGCGGGCGGCCAACTGGACCGCCGCGTCCCGGTTGACGTCGGTGATGGCGACGATCTCGGCCTCGGGCAGGCCAAAGGCGACGGTTTCCGCGTGCACCTTGCCGATTCTGCCCGCTCCGACGATGCCCACGCGCAGTCGATTCGCGCTCATATAGTCTCCTCGTAGTTGGATTCGATGGAACGCAGATACTGACGGTTGCGGCGCGCGCTTTCCCTGGGCGCGCCCATGCCGGGGAGCACGTCCTGCTCCACCAGGACGTAGCCGTCGTAGCGCCGCTTCGCCAGCCAGCGCAGCACGGCCGGGAAATCTACCGCGCCTTTCCCCAGCTCACAGAACACGCCGTGCCGGAGCGCGGTGAAGTAGTCCCATCCTTCGGCGCGCGCCTGAGCGGCGACCCGCGGCTCGCAATCCTTGAAATGAATGTACCAGACGCGATCGCCGTAGCGATCCAGCGCCGCGATCACGTCCGCATGCCCGGCGCCGTAGGTGAAGTGGCCGGTATCGAAGACCAGCCCGATGGCGCCGGGGTCGGTGAGCTCGAGGAAGCGGGCGATCTCGTCCGGCGTTTCGCAGTAGCCGGCGCAGTGGTGATGGAACACGGTGCGCAGGCCGGTTTCGTCAAGGACGGTGCGCGCCAGGCGATTGGCGCCTGCCGCGAAGACTTGCCATTCCGCGGCGCTTAATCCCGCGGCCGGCGGAATCCGGCCGGCCATGCGGGTGCGCTCGGGGACGGTACCGTTGGCGTCGGCGAGCACAAGGTAGGGTTTCGGAGTCGAGGCCACCGCCGCGAGTAAGCGTGCGGTCTTCACCGCGGTGGCGATGCCGGGATCGTGCGCTCCCGGGTCTTTGAGCGCGACCGGTACGAACGCGCCCAACATCACCAGGCCGCGCCGGTCGAGCTCCGCGCGCAGCGTTTCCGGGCCGGTGGGCATGTAGCCCCAGTCGCCCAGTTCGGTTCCGGTATAGCCGGTTTCGGCCAGCTCGTCCAGCATGCGGGCGTATCCGATCTGTTCGCCCTTGGCCTCTTCAAACTCCAGCGTGCCCCAGGAGCATGGGGCGTTGCCGACCAGAAGCTTCGCCATAATCGATCCTCAGAGGTGATGCCGTTCTTTGGTGCGCGCCTCCACGTAGCGGGCGCGCGATTCGCGTACGCTCTGCATTTCGGACACTTCCGCCACCGCGACGTCCCACCAGGATTCGTATCCCGGGACGCGGACTTCGCGCTCGGTCTCCACGACGACCACCGTGGTCCGATCCGTGCTCTTGGCTCTCTCCAGAGCCTGTTTGAATTCCGCCAGGCCGCGGGCGCGGATGGCGCAGGCGCCCAGGCTGCGGGCGTTGGCCTCGTAGTCCACGGGCAGGAAGTCGCCTTCCAATTGGCCGGATTTGCCGCGCCCGCGGAAGACCGTGCCGAAGCCCTCCTGTCCGAGCGACTGGCTCAATCCGCCGATGCTGGCGAACCCGTGGTTGTCCACCAGCACGATGATGATCTTCACGCCTTCCTGCACGGAGGTGACGATCTCGCCGGGCATCAGCAGGTAGGTGCCATCGCCCAGGAAGACGTAGACCTCGCGCGATGGATCCGC